>JBOHYT010000161.1:0-1918 GCA_050738055.1 Rhodanobacteraceae bacterium | reverse complement strand
TCCCCAGCGTGCCCGGCATGGCCACGGTCGCGGCGGCCATCGTGGCGGCCCCATGAACGAGGAACTCGCGCCGTGATACGCGTCGTCCTGGCGCGGACGCGGCTGGTCGACGGGGTGGTGGCTCCGGGGTTACAAGCTTGTCGGGCGGGTCCATGCCGTCATGCTCGCAGTTGAGCGACCGGCACACTTCGACTACCATAAAACTATGGATGTCACGCGAGCCGATGCCCCGGTCTCCGCCGTTGCCGCGGCGATCGCCGAGCCGGCGCGTGCCAAGATGCTGTGCCGGTTGCTGGACGGCCACGCACGCACGGGAACGGAGCTTGCGATCGTCGCGGGCGTCAGCCCGTCGACGGCCAGCAGCCACCTGGCCAAGCTCGTCGCGCGGGGCCTGGTCAAGGTTTCGGCGCAGGGTCGGCACCGCTACAGCCTTGCGAACGCACACGTGGCGGCGGCGCTGGAGGCGTTGACGGTGGTGGCCGGTTCGCAGCGGCCCCCATTCGTGCCGAACACACCAAACGGCTTGCGCGCGGCGCGCACCTGCTACGACCACATGGCCGGTGCCCTGGCCGTCGCGCTGCACGACCGGATGTTCGCGTTGCGCTGGCTCGCCCACGCGCCGGCGAAAGGCGATGCGGCCTACGAAGTCACCAGAACCGGTGGCGCCGCGCTCGGCGAACTCGGCGTGGATGTCGAAACCGTGCGTGACCAGCGCCGCCGCTTCGCCTGTGGCTGCCTCGACTGGAGCGAACGGCGTCCCCATCTCGCCGGCGCGGTCGGCGCGGCGTTGCTGGGGGTTGCGCTGAAGCGCCGATGGGTCGCTCGCGAACTCGACAGCCGCGCGCTTCGCGTGACGCACGACGGCCGTCGCGCGATGCGCGAGCGCTTCGGGATCGACAACGCGTAAACTCCTCCGCAATCCCGCCGCGCCCGAAGATCAGCGAGGCGATGAAGGGGGTGATGAAGATGACGAACAGGCCCTTGGCGATACCGGCAGCCAAGCCGGCGATGCCGAAGAAGCTGGCCATCAACGCGATGATCAGAAAGACGATGGCGTAGTACAACATGCGCCTCTCCCTTTCCTTGTGCGGCGGTCCATGCCGTCCGGTTCACAGGGCTGATGCATGCATGTTCGGTTGCCACGTGGCGGATTGCCGCCACGAAAAACCGGACGAGGCCATCCATGGCCTTCCCGGATTTACGCCGCAGAGTCGCCAATACCGAGTGCGGGGGCGGAAACGTACCGCCGGTGCGGCTCTTCCCCGAAGCCGGCGGTGGAACGCTGCCTACAGCTCGCTCTCGAATTCGTACACCTGCAACAGCGCTTCACGCCGGTCGACGCCGTAGCGGTCCTGCAGAACGCGCGCCAGGTATTCCGCGCTGCCGCCGGGAAATGCCACATCGTCGCTGGTCAATTTCCGCCAGCGCCGACGGATCCGTCCGGCGATGTCGGACCATTCGTCCCGGATGCGGTCCTGTCCGAAGATCGCGGACGAGGTGTCGACGCGCGTGAGCGGAGGTAGCGTGGTCATGTTGTCAATCCTTGGCTTTCAGGCCGGAGGCATCGACGTCCTTCACGCCCTTGACGCTCTTCGCGGCGGCGACGGCTTTCCTCACGGCGGTTTTGGTGGGCAGCACACCCGTCAGGGTCACGACGCCATCCGTGGTTCTCACGGTCACGTCCATGCTCTTGACCCCCTTGGTGGTGGCCAGTTCGCTTTTCACCTTGGTGGTGATCCATGCATCGCTCACCGCTTCGCCGGCGCTCGATGAGTGATCACCGGACTGCGTGAGCGGTTGCGCGACATTTGCGGCACCGGCGGTGGCAGACATTCCGAATCCGAGCGCTGCGGCGAGGACAATGACAGTGAGATTGCGTGTTTTCATCGTGATCTCCTGATTGGGTCGGGGCAGCGCC
>JBOHYT010000160.1:0-4161 GCA_050738055.1 Rhodanobacteraceae bacterium | reverse complement strand
GCAGTCGAAAAGGACGACGGCATCGTTGCGGCAAGCGACACCCGGGGCTTCATCCGGGCCGCCAAGACCCGCCAGTGGGACCGCGAAGCCAAAGTGCGGCTGCTGGCGTAGGTTGGGTTGAGCCCGTGTCACGCAGGTCGGGTTGAGCCTGTGCACTATCCGGGCGAACCCCAACGGTTCGACACAGACGAGTTGGGGTTCGCAAAAGGCCGCTCACCCCAACCTACGCCGCTTTCGCGCAAATGACGTCCGGGTTCCCGCGCGATGGAGCCGCGGCGGGCCCGGAATGACGAGCAAAAAAAAGACCATCCTCAGCCGTTCGATCCTGGCGTCGCCGGCCGCACCCACACCCACAGCGCGATCACGTACGCGAACACCCCCACGTAGGCGACCTCGAATACCCACAGCGGCAACGGAAGATAGATCAAGCGGTCGATCCAGGTCGCGATCAGCGGTTGCACGTGCGATGCGCCCTCCATTTCGCGCTGCCAGATCGTCAGGAAGCACGTGCGTCCCAACAGCGCCTGCAACGCCACCACCGCGAGGCTCGCCAGATGCGCCACCCGCCACCAGAACCCGCGCACCCACCGCCAGCCGAGCCACGCGCCGATCGGGATCAACACGCAGCCGGCCACGTTGAACGCAATCACGATGAAGTGCAACGCGAGGATGGACAACGCGGCCATGCGGACAGATCCGTTCAGGACGTAGGTTGGGGTGAGCGGCTTTTTCGCGAACCCCAACGCCGGACGCGAGCAATGTAGGGCTTCGCAAAGAGCGCTCAGCCCAACCTACGTCCTGAACGGATCTGTCCGCATGGTCGCGATGTCCATCCTCGCGTTGCACTTCATCGTGATCGCGTTCAACGTGGCCGGCTGCGTGCTGATCCCGATCGGCGCGTGGCTCGGCTGGCGGTGGGTGCGCGGGTTCTGGTGGCGGGTGGCGCATCTCGCAAGCCTCGCGGTGGTGGCGCTGCAGGCGCTGCTGGGGCGGACGTGTTTCTTGACGATCTGGCAGGGCGAACTCCAAGGTGCCTCGCACGTGCAACCGCTGATCGCGACCTGGGTCGACCGGTTGATCTATCTGCCGTTGCCGCTGTGGGTGTTCGAGGTCGCCTACGTGGTGGTGTTCGCGTACGTGATCGCGTTGTGGGTGTGGGTGCGGCCGGCGATGCCGGGATCGAACGGCTGAGGGTGGTCTGCTTTTTGCTCGTCATTCCGGGCCCGCCGCGGCTCCATCGCGCGGGAACCCGGACGTCATTCCCGCGAAAGCAGCGTAGGTTGGGGTGAGCGGTTTTTCGCGAACCCCAACACGGAATGCGAGCAATGTTGGGCTTCGCAAAGAGCGCTCAGCCCAACCTACGTCCGGCGCTACGTCACGGGCAGGCAGCAGCGTAGGTTGGGGTGAGCGGCTTTTTGCGAACCCCGACACCGGCCGCGGGCTCGCGTAGGCCGGCTCAAGTTTGGTAGGGTGGAATCGGCGCAGCCGCTTCCGCCAAGGGCGAATCCGGCGGAAACCGCTTCGCGGGTTCCGCCCTACGACACTGGCGGGAATGCCGGCTCCGTCGCTGCGCTCCTTGAGCCGGCCTACGGCTTCGACCCCGGGCCGGCCGCGCGTCGCGCCTTCACGTCATCGGCCGTCACCGGCTTGGCCTGGTTGCCCCACGAGGTTCGTTCGTGGTTCGCGATGTCGGCGATTTCGGTGTCGTTCAACATGCTGCCGAACTCGGGCATCGGTGTCGCGTACACGGTGCCGCCGACGTCCTCGCCGTGCAGTCCGTGCAGGATCGTGTCGATCTGCTTGGCTGGGTTCGCGTCCAGCACCGCGGCATTGCCCTTGAGCGGCGGAAATGCGCCCGGGATGCCCGTGCCGGTCGCCTGGTGGCACGCGGCACAGCGCGCGGTGAACAACGCCTCACCTCTGGCCCGGTCGAAGCGGTAGGGCCCAATGGGTGCAGACGCCAGCGCGGCAGTCGTTGCGGCCGGAGGTGCAGGCACGTTCGCCGATGAGGTGGATGCCGCCGCGGCCACCGGCGTTTGCGGCGAAGGTGCGCCGGTCGCCGTGACGTCGAGGACGCCATGGGTACCAATCATCAAGTGTGCAAAATCATGGTCCACGAACGAATATTTGCCGACGTCCGGGATCAAGAGATCGAATATCGCGCCCTGGCCGGGTCCGACGGAATAGGCGGAAACGTCGCTCAAGGCTTGGGCTGCGTCGCCGCCGGGATAGACCTTGTCGAAGACCGCCCCGATCACGTGAAACGAGGTCCACAGGTTGGGGCCGGCATCCACCAGATAGATCCGAACGCGCTTGCCCGCTGCTGCCGGCAGCGGGTGGTCCACGTACTGGGAGGCTGCCCCATTGAACACCACCTCGTCCGGTCGCTCTTCGAGCATCTTGTCGTAATTGGGCCCCATCAGCTTGCCGGAGATCTGCTGGGTATACCACTCGCTCTGCACCAGTACGTAGCTTTCGGCCGCGGGCGGAAGCGGCGTCTTCGGGGAAACGATCAGGGCACCGTACATGCCATTGGCCATGTGCAGAAGGATCGGCATGGTTTCGCAGTGATAGATGAATGCGCCGGGCACGTTCGCCACGAAGGAGAAATGGAGCGACTGGCCCGGATCTATGTCCACGAAGTCCCGGTTGGGGGCGACCTGCGCGGCGTGGAAGTCGATCGAGTGCTTCATCGTGCCGTGATTGGTCAGCGTCACGTTGACGGTCTGGCCTTGACGCACGTGGATGACGGGACCGGGCACCGTACCGTTGTACGTCCACGCCTGGTAGTACACGCCACTGGCGATTTCGACCTTGTCATCCGTCACGACAAGTTTGACATCCACGCTCGGGCCGGGTGTGAGCGGAGGCAGGCGCGCGTCGCGTGCCTTGGCAATGGGTTCGCTGGAAACCAGCGACAGCGGAGTGACCGCGGCGGCGGCGGCGACCGGCGAGGGCGAGCGGACGTGCAGCGCGCTCTGCAGGCCCAGGATCAAGAGAGCCACCAGCACCGCGACGCCGAGGATGGCCGGGATCTGCAGCCGCCACGGCAGTATCACCGCCGGAGTCTCGTGCGCCAGCGTTTCCTCGCTGCTCCATTCGGCCACGCGCCGCCAGCCCGGCCAGCGCCTTTCGAGGTAATAATCGATGCTGTACGGACTGCGCCCGCCACGACTGTCGATGCCGATCAGCGCGATGAAGATCAGCACGTAAGTGAGCGCGGCGCCCATGTTGGTGGCGCCCACGGTGTAGGGGCCGCCGAATCCTTCCGCCGTGCTCCACACCAGCAGGCTGAACAGCGCGCCGAGCACGTACACGGTCTTGCGCGCGAAGCCGGTCAGCAACGCGAGCGCCAGCAGGCACTCGACGATCCGCGTGGCCCACACGAACAGCGTCACGTGCGGCGTGACGGCGGCGATCCACGCATGGAACCACCACGCCGACCACGCGGGCTGGCCTTGCGCGGCGTTGTGCAGGTAGCCGACGTAGTGGACGGCGAAGTCCGGCGAGAAGGTCAGCGCGGCGCCGACCGCCCAGATGACGCCGAACGCGACACGCAACCCGGCGGTGGCGACCGGCGGCCAGGCTTCGGAAGCTTGGAGATGCAGTTTGCCCGGTGGCATGCGGGGGTTCCCCTTGGCGGCGCATGGAACGATTACGAAATCCGGCGGCAGCATCGCAGCGTCGCGTCGCGCGCGATATGACCGCGGTCAAGCAGCGTAGGTTGGGCTGAGCGCTCTCTGCGAAGCCCAACGCCAGACGCGAGCAATGTTGGGGTTCGCAAAAAGCCGCTCACCCCAACCTACGTCGGGCGCACTCACGCCAGCAGTCGGACCTTGGCTTCGCGGTCCCACTGCCGAGTCTTGGCGGCACGGATGAAGCCCTTGGGGTCGGTCGCCGCAACGATGCCGTCGTCCTTTTCGACTGCCGCAGCTTTCAGCACTGCTTGCGCGCCGTCGTCGGCTGCGATCGCTTTCAGATGTCCAAATGCGTCGCGCACGAAATCCTCCGCCGCCGAATCCTTCGCGAGCCGTTTGCCGGCCGACTCGGAGAGCACCAACGCCACCGCGTCGAACACGACGGAGGGCGTGCCGGCGAGTTGTCCGTCGGCGTCCAGCCGCTTGCCGCCGCCGAGTTCGACGCCGAGCCGCGGCGCCACGA
>JBOHYT010000159.1:0-4401 GCA_050738055.1 Rhodanobacteraceae bacterium | reverse complement strand
TCCGCAGGGTCAGCGCGACCTGCATGTCGCGGGTGAGCACGGGATGGCAGGCGGTGAAGATCAGCCGCAACAGGTCGTCGCCGATGTCGTCATCCAGCGCGTCCGCATGATCCGGCGCGTGCGCCATGGCTTCGGTTTCGAGTTCGTACGCGAGCGCGGCGTGCTTGTCGTCCCGCATCCGGTTGTGGCGCAACAGATCGATCGCGCGACGCTTGGCGGTGGTCATCAGCCAGGCACCCGGATTGTCCGGCACTCCGTCGCTGGGCCAGCGTTCCAGCGCGGTGACCAGCGCTTCCTGCGCGAGATCCTCGGCTTGGCCGACATCGCGCAACATCCGCGCGAGCCCCGCGATCAGGCGCGGCGCCTCGATCTTCCAGACCGCCTCGATGGTGCGGTGGGTGTCGGCCGTCGTCATGACGGCCGATCAGACCATCCATTCGGGTCCGGCGCAAGCGCTCGATCTGGTTGCGTTCAGCCTTTCGCGAGCTTTTCGTGCATGCGCGCCACGCGTTCGCGGATCTCGGTTGTGGCTGCCTCGCCACAATCTTCCATCTCGATCACCGGGCGCAACTCGATTTCGGTGTCGCCGTCGAACGGCGCGCGCTTGATCCATTCGATCGCTTCTTCCATCGAGCGCACCTGCAACAACCAGAAGCCGGCCACCAGTTCCTTGGTTTCCGCGAACGGCCCGTCGGTCACCGTGCGTTTCTTGCCGTCGAAGCGCACCCGCGCACCCTTCGAGCTGGGGTGAAGGCCCTCGGCCATCAGCCCCACGCCAGCCTCCACCAGCTTTTCGTTGAACTTGACCATCTCGGCCATAAGCTCGGTCTTCGGCATCTCACCGGCTTCCGACTCTTTACTCGCTTTCACGATCACCATCACACGCATGACTTGTCTCCAGTGATCCGGCCTTTGCCGGTTTCAAGGCAACGACGAACGGCGCAGGCCGTAATCGACATCTGCCTTCCGCTTGACCGGCATCAGGATAGCCATGACGCCTCCGGTCCATCATGAGAGGATGATCCACGAACTCCAATGAACATGTCCGCGATCACCAACGAAGCCACCGCCCGGCCGGCACCCCCGCCGATGCACCCGTTCCGCCCGCTGTTCTTCTGTGCGGCGCTGTTCGCCAGCCTCGGCATGCTGGTCTGGGGATTGTCGCTGCACTTTGGCTGGTCGCCATCCGCGGCGCTGGTCATACCGGTCACCTGGCACGCGCACGGGATGCTGTACGGGTTTGCCGGCGCGCTGGTCGGCGGGTTCCTGCTGACCGCTTCGGCGAACTGGACGGGCATCGCAACGACGACCCGCCGCGGATTGTGGTGGCTGACGGCGGCCTGGGTGATCGCACGCGTGCTGTTGCTGACGCCGCTGCCGTTCTGGGTCGGCGCGCTGTTCGACGTCGGTTACCTGTTCGGGTTGGTGTTCCTGGTCGGTCGCGTGCTGTGGTTGTCGCGCAACCGGCGCAACGCGTTCCTGATCGGGATCCTGCTGTTCTACACCGGACTCGACATCGCGTTCTACGTCGGCGTATTGCGGATGGACGTCGGGCTGATGAACCGCGCGCTGATCGGAACGGTCGATCTGCTGATGGTGCTGATGCTCGCGATCGGCGGGCGCGTGATCCCGTTCTTCACCAGCCGCAAACTGGGTAGCCACACGATGTGGGTGGACAAGCACCTGATCTGGGCCGTCAACGGCGGCGGCGCGCTGGTGCTGCTGTTCGGGATCGCCGGCGTGCCGGCGCTGCCGCGCGGCGCGCTGATGTTCGCGGTCGCCATCCTGGCGTTCATCCGGCTGCTCGGCTGGCGCGGCTGGCGGTCATGGCAGGAGCCGATGCTGTGGGTACTGCACCTCGGCTACCTGTGGCTCGCGATCGGCCTCGCCGTGCGCGGCATCGCGCTGGTCGGCGTCTGGCACATGCCGGAACTCGACACCCTGCACGGCATCACGGTCGGCGCGCTCGGCACGCTGTCACTCGCCATGATGGTGCGCGTCGCCCAAGGCCACAGCGGCGTGCCGATCCAGTCGAACACCGTATTGACCACGATGTTCGTACTGCCGACGATCGCGGCCGCCTTGCGGCTGGGATTCAACCAACCGGACGGTTGGGTCGCCGCTGCGCTGCTGTGGTTCTTCGCCTACCTGATCTATCTCGCATCGATCGGTCCATTGCTGGTAAAGGGTCGCGTCGCCGCCACCGTATGATGCGGCGGCATGAACTACCGTCACGCCTTCCATGCCGGCAATTTCGCGGACGTCTTCAAGCACGCCATCCTGCTGGCGCTGCTGGACGCGCTGACCGCCAAGGACAAGCCGCTGCGCTATTTCGACACCCACACGGGACGCGGCAGCTACCGGCTCGACGATCCGCAGGCGCAGAAGACCGGCGAGTGGCGCGATGGCATCGGGCGATTGTTCGAAATGCCACAGGTGCCGGGTCCGTTGCAACATTATCTCGGTGCCGTTCGCGCCTGCAATCTCGACGGTACGCTGCGCGTGTACCCCGGCTCACCACAGCTCGCCGCGCAGGCACTGCGCGCGGACGACCGGCTGGTGTTGTGCGAAACGCAGGACGAAGAGGTCTCCGCGCTGCGCGCACTGTTCCGCAACGATCGTCGCGCACACGTCCACCAGCGCGATGGCTACGCCGCGTTGAACGCATTGCTGCCACCGGCTGAAAAACGCGGGCTGGTGCTGATCGACCCGCCGTATGAAGCCCAGGAAGGCGAATTCGCCAACATTGAAGGCGCCTTGGCAAAGGCCCACGCGCGTTGGCCGACCGGCGTGTACGCAGTGTGGTATCCGATCAAGTCACACCGGACGATCGCGCCGTTCCACCGCCATCTTTCGCAGGGGCCGTTCGAGAACGTGCTGGCCGCGGAACTGCTGGTGCTGCCGGACGATTCCCCGCTGCGCCTGAATGGCTGCGGCATCGTGATTGCCAATCCACCGTGGCAACTGGACACCATGTTGTCGGCCCTGCTGCCGGCACTGCGCGATGTGCTGGCGCAGTCGCCACAGGCATCGCAGCGCCTGCGCTGGCTGTGCGGCACATGAACGCGATGCGCGCGATCGCGCCGCGGCGCTGGTTTCTCGCTATGCTCGAAGGCAGATCATCGCGTTGGAGATCTGCCGTGCGCGCACCCCATCATCTGACGCTCCGGCTGGTGCTGGCCTTGTCGCTGCCGGTCGCGATCGCGGCGTGTGCGCCGCCGCCGATCTACAAGACGACCGGTCCGTCCAGTGTGGTCGCGACGCCCGAGCAGGTCGCCACTTCGCCTGGGAATTTCCGCAACCTGGAAGTCGTATGGGGCGGCCAGGTGATCAGCGTGCACAACTTCGCCGACCACAGCGAAGTCGAAATCCTCGCCTATCCACTCGATTCCTCACAGCGCCCGATCCTCAAGGACCCCGCGACCGGACGCTTCATCGCGATCGTGCCGGGCTTCGTCGAACCGATGAATTATCCGCCGGGTTCACTGGTGACGCTGCGCGGGACCCTCGACGGTTCGCGCCGCGGCGAAGTGGGACAGGCCGGCTACACCTTCGCACTGGTGCACAGCGACGCCATGCACCGCTGGACGCCCCAGGAAATGCGCGAAGGTCATCCCAACATCAGCATCGGCGTTGGCGTGGGCGGCTGGATAAGGTAGTTTTTGCGATCATCCATGATCTTGCCTCCGTTGGATTGCGTGCGCTTCCGGCCTTGAGCGCGCGCGCCCGCTGCTAAAATCGCCGTTCGTGCACTTCTACTGGCGGGCGAGCCCTCCGGCAGTGTTGCGCTTTGTGTGAACGCCCGCATGCCTGCATTGAACATTCCCCTCCCGCCCCTTCCACGCACCCCCGGCCAGCAACACGACTGGCGCGAGCCTGCAGGTTCGTCGCTGGCGCTACTGCTGTGCGAGGCGGCGCGCAAGTGCGAAGGCGTGGTCGTCGCGGTGACCGCGGACAGCCGTGGTGCGCGCCTGCTCGAGGACGAACTCCAGGTGTTTGCGGGCGACCTGCAGGTGCTGCATTTCCCCGACTGGGAGACCCTGCCCTACGACCTGTTCGCGCCGCATCCGCAATTGATTTCGCAACGCATCGACACGTTGTACCGGTTGCCGGCTACGCGGCGCGGTGTGCTGGTGGTTCCCGCATCGACGCTGATGCAGCGCCTGGCGCCCCGCTCCCATATCGCGGGAACCGGGCTTGCCGTGGCCCGCGGCGACCGTCTGGACTTCGTGGACGAACAGCGCCGGCTCGAAGCCTGTGGCTATCGTCACGTCCCGCAGGTGGGCGAGCACGGCGAGTTTGCGGTGCGCGGCGCGTTGCTGGACATCTTTCCGATGGGCGCGTCCGAGCCTTACCGCATCGAGCTGTTCGACGATGAAGTCGAATCCATTCGCGCGTTCG
>JBOHYT010000158.1:0-1564 GCA_050738055.1 Rhodanobacteraceae bacterium | reverse complement strand
TTCTTCTTCTTGTTCTCCTCGGCCTTGGTTTGCGTCGATTGCGCGGGCTGCGCTTGGTCGGATTGCTGCGGGGTCTGCTGGGCGCTGCCCGAAGCACCGCTTGCCGCGAAAGCGATGTTGGTACAGGCGGCAAGCCCGATGCCTGCGGAGATCAGCGCCAGCGTCATCACATTGCGTTTCGGTTGCATGTTCTCGTTCCCCAGAAAATAGCCATCGTTGTGTGTGCGCGTGAACGGCGGTTTGCCACCGCGGGCGCCGACCCGCGTCATGGGGTGCAGTCGGAGCCGATGGTAGGACTTGGGTTCCCGGCCGAGCGCCCCATGCATACGTATTCATGCCGCACGGAGTGCGTTACGTTTGCAGTGCAGCATGCGGATCACGGTGCTTTTCGCTCGCTCGCAGTCGGCAACACGGTTGCGGCATTCACCGCCTGCGCATTGCGCAGTGCTGGCCACGCCAGCCGTCAGCGTCGCACGAGGTCGCGCCGGATCGAGCCACCTGCACGTGCACCGGCATGCTGCAGTTGCAGCATTCATGAATACGTATGCATGGCCGGGCGGGATCACCGCGACCTGACGTTAAGCTGTGCGCCGTTCGCAGCCGCGCGACTGAATGAGGCGCGGCCATGGCACGGGGCCTTTCGATGATCGATGATGTCTGGTGGCGGGGCGCCGTCATCTACCAGATTTATCCGCGCAGCTTTCTCGATACCAACGGCGACGGCGTGGGCGACCTGCCGGGCATCGTCGCACGGCTCGACTACGTCGCCAGCCTCGGGGTCGACGCGATCTGGATCGCGCCGTTCTTCACCTCGCCGATGGCCGACTTCGGCTACGACATCGCCGATTACCGCGCGGTCGATCCGTTGTTCGGGACGCTCGCGGATTTCGATCGCTTGCTCGAAAAAGCCCACGCGCTGGGCCTCAAGGTAATGATCGACCAGGTGCTCAGCCACACCTCGCGCGAACACGTCTGGTTTCGCGAAAGCCGCGAGAGCCGCGACAACCCGCGCGCGGACTGGTATGTGTGGGCCGACCCGCGCGAGGACGGCACCGCGCCCAACAACTGGTTGTCGATCTTCGGCGGTCCGGCCTGGCGGTGGGAGCCGCGCCGCCAGCAGTACTACCTGCACAACTTTCTCGCCGAACAACCGGACCTCGATTTCCACCATCCGGAGGTGCGCGCGGCGGTGCTGGACAACGTGAAGTTCTGGCTCGAGCGCGGCGTGGACGGCCTGCGTCTCGACGCGATCAATTTCTGCTTTCACGACCGCGCGCTGCGCGACAACCCACCCAAGCCCGCCGACCGGCGTACCGGTCGCGGCTTCAGCCCGGACAATCCCTACGCCCATCAGTACCATGTCTACAACAACACCCGGCCGGAGAACCTGGCGTTCCTCGAAGATCTCCGGGCGCTGCTCGACCGTTACCCCGGCGTCGCCGCGCTGGGCGAGATTGCCTCGGAGGATTCGCTCGCGACGATCGACGAATACACCCGTGGCCGGCGCCTGCACAGTGGCTACAGCTTCTAGGTGCTCACCGACGATTTCAGCGCGGCGTGGATC
>JBOHYT010000157.1:0-3052 GCA_050738055.1 Rhodanobacteraceae bacterium | reverse complement strand
CCGTGTCGCGCGAGGGGTTCCAGCACGCGGTACAGCGCGCCCGGCTGGTCGCGGACGAATACCAGCAAGGACGTGCGATCGTTGCCCGACGGCGGGAACAGCGCGCGGCCGATCACCAGGAAGCGCGTGGTGTTGTCGGGGCGGTCCTCGATCGGGCCGGCGACGATGTCGAGCCCGTACACGTGCGCCGCGCTTTCGCCCGCGATCGCCGCCGCATCGTCGCTCTTGCGCGCGCGCCGCGCCGCCTCGGCGTTGCTGGAGACCGCCTGCAGTTCCACGCCCGGAAGGTTCTGCCGCAACCATCCCCGGCACTGCGCCAGCGACTGCGGGTGCGACATCACCCGTTCGATGTCCTCGCTATGGCCGCCGCGCGACAACAGGTACTGGTGCACGTGCAGTTCGATTTCGCCACAGATCTTCAGCGGCGAACCCAGGAACAGATCGAGCGTGGACTGGATGGTGCCCTGTCCGGAATTCTCGACCGGAACCACGCCGAAATCCGCCCGGCGGTCGGCGACTTCGTCGAACACCTCGGCGATGCTGGCGAGCGGAAAGCCCTTCGCGGAATGGCCGAAGTGCTTGAACACCGCCTGCTCGGAGAAGGTTCCCTCCGGGCCGAGATAGCCAACCTTCAGCGGCTCCTGCTGCGCGAGGCAGGCCGACATGATTTCGCGGAACAGGCGCACCAGCACCTCGTCGGCCAATGGCCCGTCGTTGTGATCGACCACCCGGCGCAGCACCTGCGCTTCGCGTTCCGGGCGGTAGTAGTCGACCGCCGCCGCGAGCTTGCCCTTGGCCCGGCCGACCTGTTGCGCCCAGCCCGCACGTTCGGCGATCAGCGCCTGGATGTGGCGGTCGATGCCGTCGATCTGTGCGCGGACCGCCGCGAGATCGGGCTTGGCGGCGGAGGGCTTGTCCGCACCGCGCCGCTTCGCCCTGGACCTGGTGGGCGTGCGTCTGGATTTGTCGGCCATACTGGTGCTCCCCGCGAAAGTGGCCAGCTTGCCGGCGCCAGTGCCATCGTGCAAGCGTTTGGACGTCCAATCACTTCGACGCAAAGTGCAAGCCGCATTCGCGCTGCAGGCCAAAGAAGCGGGTGTCCTCGTCGCGCATGCCGGGTTCCCAGCGTCGCGTGGAGTGCACGTCCCCGATCGACACGTAGCCCTCGTGCCACAGCGGGTGGTACGGCAGGTCGTGGCGGTTGAGGTAACGCCACACGTCGTGGTCGCGCCAGTCGGCGATCGGGTGCAGCTTCCAGCGGCCCTCGTGCAGTTCCAGGAAATCCGTCTGCGCGCGGCTTTCGGACTGGCTGCGGCGGATGCCGGCGATCCAGGTGCGCACGCCGAGTTCCGCCAGCGCGCGTTGCATCGGTTCGACCTTGCGCAACCGGTTGTAGCGCTCGACGCCTTCGCCGCCCTGTTCCCACAGCCGGCCGCTGCGGGCCTCCATCCACGCCGTGCCGATTTCCGGCCTGAATATCTTGAGGTTGAGGTGCAGGCGCTCGCGCAATTCGTCGACGAAGCGGTAGGTCTCGGGAAACAGGTACCCGGTGTCGATCAGGATGACCGGGATGCCCGGCCGCAACCGCGTCGCAAGGTGCAGCGAAACCGCTGCCTGCGCGCCGAAGCTCGACGACAGCGCGTGCTCGCCGGACAACGCACGCAGCCCCCACTCGATGCGTGCTTGCGCGTCGAGCGTCGCCAGCCAGCGGTTGAGTTCGGCCAGCGCCTCGGGCGACTGTGCGGCGGTGGTCGGATCGGGCGCGGTCACGCCAAGGCCTCGCGTGGCGCCGGTGGCGTCACCACCCCGACGCGCACCAGGAAATCTCCGAAATGCTCGCCGCTAGCGCGTTCCGCGGCGAACCGCGCGAACAACGCATCCAGTTCGGCAAGGATTTGCGCCTCGTCGATGTTCTCGCGATACAGCGCATTCATGCGCTGGCCGCGATGATCGCCGCCGAGCATCAGGTTGTAGCGTCCGGGCGCCTTGCCGACCAGCGCGATTTCGGCCAGGTACGGGCGCGAGCAGCCGTTGGGGCAGCCGCTTACGCGCAGGTCGATCGGCTCGTCGTGCAGGCCGTGCGCGTCCAAAAGCCCCTGCACGCGGGGAAGGAAATCCGGCATCCAGCGTTCGGCCTCGGCCATCGCGAGACCGCAGGTCGGCAGCGCCACGCAGGCGATCGCGTTGAGCGCGAAGCGGGTCCGGCTGCGATGCAGCGCGAGATCATGTTCGCCGGCGATCCGGTCGATCTGTTCGCGCAACGCGGCCGGCACCCCGGCGATGAAGACGTTCTGGTTGGCGGTGAGGCGAATTTGTGCGCCGGCCGCCGCTTCCGCCAGCAGCGACGCGATCGCGTACATGCCGGTCTGGCGGGTGACGCCATCCTTGTCGTGTACGCGGCCGAACGGAATGCGCAAGCCGAGATGCCAGCGGCCGCCCACGCCCGCGCGCCAACCGAAACGGTCGCCGCGTTGGGTGAACGTGAACCCGCGCGCAGGTTGCAACGCGAAGCCGGCGCGACGCTCGATCTCGGCGCGGATCCAGTCGAGGCCCTTGTCGTCCACGGTGTACTTGAAGCGTGCATGCTTGCGCTCGCTGCGGTCGCCGTGGTCGCGCTGGGTGGTGAGCGCGGCTTCCGCCAGCGCTATCACCTGGCCGGACGCGATGAAGCCGATCACGCTGGCCATGCGGGGGTAGGTGCGGGCGTCGCCGTGGCTCGCGCCCATGCCGCCGCCGACCAGCACGTCGTATCCGGCAAGCCCTCCGTGCTCGACGATCGCGACCAGCCCGACGTCCTGCGAAACCACATCGATGTCGTTTTCAGGCGGCACCGCGAAACCGATCTTGAACTTGCGCGGAAGATAGGCATCGCCGAGCAATGGCTCGACCTCGTCACCCGCCGTCGGCGGCTCGCCCAGCCAGGTTTCGAACCACGCGCGCGATTTCGGCCGCAGGTGCAACGACAACGCGGACGCCTGTTCGAACACCTCCGCGTGCAGGCGCGACAGCAGCGGATTCACCGCCACGACGACGTTGCGGTTGTCGTCGCCGC
>JBOHYT010000156.1:0-13913 GCA_050738055.1 Rhodanobacteraceae bacterium | reverse complement strand
ACGCCGACCTTGGTGAAATCCAGAAAGCGATAGCCGCCAGCGTAATACACCATCGTGTTGGTGGGGTATCCGACCGGCGTCGCGAACGAGGTCGCCGCGGCGAATGCGACCGCCACCACGAACGGTCGCGGGTCGGCGTGCACCGCGTGCGCGACGCTCACCGCGATGCCGACCATCAGCACCACCGACGGGTTGTGACCCATCAGCTCGGTCAGGATGGCGGTCAGCAGGTACACCATCAGCAGCGCCGCCAGCGGCCCGTGGTTGCCGACCATGTCGAGCGCGCCGGCGACCACGACGTGGGCGAGTCCGGTCTGCTCGATCGCAATGCCGAGCGGCAGGATCGCACCAAGCAGGATGATGATCTTCCAGTCCATCCCCTCGTACACATCCTTGCGACCGAAGCAGCGTGTCAGCGCCATCGCCGCCACGCCGCAGATCGCGGCGATCGGGATCGGCAGCCAGCGCATCGCCGAGGCAATCACGACGCCGGCCATGATCGCGACCGCGATGAACGCCTTGCCCGGCGAACGCCGCGCGTCGCCGCGTTCGTGCAGCACCACGAAGCGGTCGTCGCGGCGCAACCGTTTCACCTCGTTCTGGGGCAACAGCAACATCAACACGTCGCCGATGTGGAACGCGACGTCGCGGATCTGGTCGCGCAGCAAATGCCCGCGCCGGTGGATGCCGAGCACCGTGGCCTGGTAGTTCGGCAGCAGGTCGAGGTCGCGTAGCGTGCGATCCTCGGCGAGGCTCGCCGGTGCGATCATCGCCTCCACCATCACGTTGGCCGCGCCGGTGCCGTCGACGTGGGTGAATTCGGGGTTCAGTTCCAGCCCCGCCTGCTTGCGGAATTCCTCGAGCTTTTCCCATTCGCCGCGGACCAGCAGCACGTCGCCGACGCTGAGCTTCTGGGTGCGCGGCGACCACATGTGCTGCTCGCCGCGCAGGAGTTCCAGCGGATACACGCCGCGGTCGCCGAGCCTGGCCTGCGCAATCGTCTGGCCGACCAGCGGCGAATCGGACATCAGTTTCAGCTCGGTGACGTACTTGCCCACCTGCAGCGCCGCCGACGAGTCGGCATCGATATGACTGGGCAGCAGCCAGCGTCCGATCACCATCATGTAGGCGATGCCGGCGATCGCCAGCAGCACGCCCATCGGGGTGAACTCGAAGATGCCGAACGGCGCCAGGCCCTGTTTCTGCGCCAGCGAGTCGACCAGCAGATTCGAGGAAGTACCGATCAGCGTGCACACGCCGCCCATCTGCGCGGCGAATGCCATCGGCATCAACACCCGCGCCGGCGAGGTCTGGGTGCGCTGGCACACCCGCAGCGTCAATGGCAGGAAGGTCGCCACCAGCGCCGTGTTCTTGATGAACGCGCCAAGCGGTGCGGTCGTGACCATGACGCCGAGCGTCAGCAGCCACGGGTTCCGGATCCGCGAGAGCAACCGGATGATCGGTTCCAGCGCCCCCGAGCGTTCGATCCCGATCGCCAGCGCGAACATCGCCGCGACCGTCACCGTCGCCTCGTTGGCGAACCCGGACAGCGCCTGCTCGGGCTTCACGATGCCGAGCGAAACCAAGAGGCCCAGCGTGATCAGCGCGACCAGATCCACGCGGACCTTCTCGCTGGCGAACAGCGCCATCGCGAACACGATGATGGCCGCAGTGGCCCAGGCCTGCCAGGTCATGGGCAATGACTCGTCGTGTAAACCTGTCCCGACAACCTGGTGTCCCCCAATTCCGACGGCAGGCCGTCATGCATCCCGTCGGGCGACGTGCGCCCACCAGGGATGTGCCATTGTGCCGCCGCTCCCGCGTCGAAGGACGTGCATGTTGCCTTGCCGGCGAAGCGGCCGCGGGAAGAGCTTGCCATGCGCGTGCAAAAAATTCGTTCAGCCGGCCAGTTCGACCCGGTGGCCCGGGGTGCCCGGGTCGGGATCGCGTTCCAGGCGCACCTTGAGGTCGAACCATGCGGCTTGGCCGGTCACCGGATCGCCGTTGCTGTACGCGACGTCGCGCGCACGCTCGCCGATGAGATGATTCAGCAGGAACCCGTCCACGAATTCCGGTGCGTCCGCGGCGAGCTTCCAGGCGCCGCGTTTTTTGCCGACCGCGTTCCACGTCCACACCGTGCCGGGCGCGCAGCCGGCATGCGCGCGCACCTGTACCCGCAGCCGGCCGCGCGGCGATGCGATCCAGCTCCAGTCGCCGTCGGCGATTTTGTGCGCAGCCAGCGTGTCGGGGTGCACGTACAACACGTTGCGCGCGGCGATCTGGCGCAGCCAGCGGTTCTGCGAACCCCAGGCGTGGTACATGAACATCGGGCGCTGGGTGATGGCGGACAAATTGAAGCCCTCCCCTTCAAGGGGGCGAGGCGGCGCGTTTGCGAACCGCAGGTTCGCGCGCTGTTGAGCGCCCGAGGCAGTATGCCGAGGGCCGGGTTGCTTGGCGAGGGCCGGATGCCCGAGCGTAGCAACGTTGGGTGGGGATGGGGTTGGTTCTGGCGATGCCGCGCCCCGCGCGAGACTCGCACCCTCACCCGTCGCGCTGCGCGCGCCGCCCTCGCCCGGCGGGAGAGGGGAGCCGGAGTCGCCTTGCGACGCATACCAGAAGGGCACCGGATCGAAATACCGCACGACCCGCGCGCGGTCCCGTTCCGGCGGTTGCATGGCACCGTGCCCCAGCGCCGCGAGCCGGAATCGCTGCAATACCTCGCAATACCACTGCAGCGTGACCGGTTCGGTCGAAGCAACGAAGCCCATCGATTGCGCCCACTGCAAATAGTCGCGATTGGCAAACCGGTAGTACGCGCCGGCTTCGGGCACCCGCGCCTCGAAGAAGCAGCCGTGTTCGACGTAGCGCTGCAACTGGTCGGGATTCGGCGTCCCTTTGCCCGATTGCGAACCGCCCGCGCCGCGCCAGCCCGCAAGCATGCCCAAGCCCGGTGCGCGTTCGTGGCGCACCATGTAATCGGCGTAATCCTTGTAGATTGGCTTGCCTTCGGCATCGGCCATGTTCGGCAGTTTCAGGCGCGCGCCGAGGTCGAGCAGCACGTCCTGGAACGGCCGCACGTCGCGGTCGGGCGCGACGACCGGCTGGCGGATCGCATCCGCCGCGCCCTCCGCGTCGCTGATCGGGCGATCGAGCAGGCTGATGCAGTCGTAGCGTTCGAGGTACGTGGTATCGGGCAGCACCAAGTCCGCGAATACCACGGTCTCGGAATCGTAGGCATCGACGTAGATGAGGTGCGGAATCTTGTACTCGCCATCGTCGCCGCGTGCGCACAACAACTTGCGCGTGTCGCCGGTATCCATGCCCGAGTTCCAGCCCATGTTGGCCATGAACAGGAACAACGTGTCGATCCTCGCCGGGTTGGCATCCACCGCGTTGCGGATCACCGACTGCAGCAGCCCGTGTGCGGCCAGCGGATATTCCCAACTGAACGCGTGGTCGATGCGGCGCGGATTTCCGTCGCAATCCACCAGCAGGTCGTCCGGCGATTGCGGGTAGCCCAGAGGACCTCCGGTCAGCGAACCATCGCTCTTGCGCGCCTTCGCCGGCCTGTTGCCGGGCGGTGCGGGTTTCGGGTACGGCGGCTGGTAGCGAAAACTCCCCGGCGTGTCGATCGCGCCGAGCAGCATCTGCAGGAGATGGATCGTGCGGCAGGTATGGAAACCGTTGGCGTGCGCGGCGATCCCGCGCATCGCGTGCATCGATACCGGTCGCCCGAGCATCTTCGCATGCGTGCGACCGTGCGTGTCGGTCCACGCGATCGGCAGTTCGATGGCCTCCTCGAACGCGACGTGCGCCAGTTCGGCGGCGAGCCGGCGGATCGTCGCAGCCGGCACGCCGCAGCACTCACTGACGGCGTCCGGCGCGTAGTCGTCGCCGAGAAAACGTTCGGCGACGAGCTGGAACGCCGGTACGCCCTTCCTGCCGTCGGGAAGCGCGTATTCACCTGCGATCAGCGGGGCGATGTCGGGTTGCGTCGCATCGACGATTTCGACTCCCTCCCCTTCAACGCGGCACCCGCGCACTTTTGCCCCCTCCCCTTCAAGGGGAGGGCCGGGGTGGGAATGGGTTTGCATCCGCACCGCGCACAACGGCTTGCCATCGGCATCGCGCGCAACCAAACCGTCATCCGCCGCACCCGGATCCCGGATCACCAGATGGTGCGCGTTGCTGTAGCGCACGAGGTACTCGAAATCCACGCGATCGCTGCGCAGCAATTCGTGGATCAGCGCGCCGGCCAGCAAACCATCGGTACCGGGATTGACGGGCACCCATTCGTCGGCGATTGCCGCATAACCGGTCCGCACCGGATTGATCGCGACGATCTTGGCGCCGCGGCTTTTGAGTTTTCCGAGGCCCAGCTTGATCGGGTTGGAATCGTGGTCCTCGGCCACGCCCCACAGCATCAGGTACTTCGTGCGGTCCCAGTCGGGCTCGCCAAATTCCCAGAAGGAGCCGCCGAAGGTGTACATCCCCGCCGCGGCCATGTTCACCGAGCAGAAGCCGCCATGCGCGGCGTAGTTGATCGTCCCGAACTGCTGCGCCCACCAGCCGGTCAGCGCCTGTGACTGGTCGCGGCCGGTGAAGAACGCGAGCTCGTCGGGATTGCGCGCCCGGATGTCGGCGAGCCATTTGGTTGCAAGTTCCAGCGCCTCGTCCCATTCGATCTCGCGGAACTGGCGCGCGCCGCGCTCGCCGGTGCGCAGCAGCGGCTTGCGCAGCCGTGCCGGCGAGTAGTGCTGCATGATCCCGGACGAACCCTTGGCGCAGATCACGCCGCGGTTGACCGGGTGGTCGGGATTGCCATCGATGTAGCGGACGCGGCCGCTTTTCAGGTGCACACGAATGCCGCATCTGCACGCGCACATGTAGCACGTGGTGGTCTTGACCTCGTCGCCGGTGGGTTCGTTGAGTTCGAGATGCTTGTGCGGCACGGATTCGTCATCGAAGCGAGGGAACGACTGCGATGGTAGCGATCCGCCGTGCTTGCCGCCAATCGCGCCGCCCGGCATGCTGCGCGGATGGATCGCTACGAGCGCATTCTCACGCTGCACCGGATCTTCCAGTCGCACCGGCACCCGGTCGGGGTCGATCGACTGCGCGAGGAACTGGATTGCTCGCGCGCGACGCTGTATCGCGACATCGCGTTTCTGCGCGATGCGCTGGGCGCGCCGCTCGACAGCGACCCGGATGGCCGCGGCTACCGCTACGCGGAGGGCGAAGGCGACCGCTTCGAGCTGCCGGGCCTGTGGCTGACCAGCGAGGAACTTTCCGCGCTGGTCGCGCTGGAAACGCTGGTGCGGCGCTCGGATCCCGGCGTGCTGGCCGAGGCGCTGGCACCCTTCCGTGAGCGCGTCGAAAAGCTGCTCGATGCGCACGCCGGTGCCAGCCGGCAGCCGATGGAGCGGATCCGGGTGGTGCCGTGGGGTTCGCGCAAGCTCAACCAGCACGTGTTCCGCACGGTGGCGAGCGCAGTGCTGGCGCGCCGGCAATTGAAGTTCCGCTATCGCGCGCGCACCACCGGCGCCGACAGCGTGCGCCACGTGTCGCCGCAGCGGCTGACCCATTATCGCGACAACTGGTACCTCGACGCGTGGGACCACGATCGCGAGGCGCTGCGCAGTTTCGCGGTGGACCGCATCGGCGAGCCCGAGGCGCTGGGCGAAGCCGCCATCGATCGCGACGAGAAGGAATTGAACGAGACGCTCGCGTCGAGCTACGGCATCTTCGCCGGTACGCCCAAGGCGTGGGCCACGATCCGTTTTTCCGCGCGGGCCGCGCGCTGGGTCGCCGACGAACACTGGCATTCGCTGCAGGAAGGCCGCTGGCTGGACGATGGCCGCTACGAGTTGAAAGTTCCGTATTCGCAATCGCGGGAACTGGTGATGGACATCCTGCGCTACGGACCGGATGCGGAGGTGGCGGCGCCGCAGTCGCTGCGCGAGGAAATCCGGATCATGCACAAACTGGCGCTCGACGAGTACGAAACGCGAAGCCGTGAATGACGACCACGCCCTTGCGATCCCGGAGCGCGCCAAGCCCACGGTGGCGTTGGCGCTGGGCACCGGCGGTGCGCGCGGACTCGCCCACATCGGCGCGATCGAGGCGATCGAGGCGGCCGGCTACCGGATCGTCGGCGTGTCGGGCAGTTCGATGGGCGCGCTGATCGGCGGCATCTACGCGGCCGGCAAGCTCGACGTGTACCGCGACTGGGCCGTCGCGCTGCAGAAAATGGATGTGCTGAAGCTGGTCGACTGGACGCTGTCCGGCGCAGGCCTGATCAAGGGCGAGCGGATCATCGGCGTGCTGCGCGAATTGATCGGCGACGTCGAGATCGCGGAATTGCCGATCGCCTTCACCGCCGTCGCCACCGACCTCGATCGCGAGCGCGAGGTGTGGTTGACCCGCGGCTCGCTGTTCGATGCGATCCGCGCGTCGATCTCGATCCCGACGATCTTCCGCCCACACCCGATGCACGGCCATCGGCTGGTCGACGGCGGGCTGATGAACCCGCTGCCGCTGACGCCGCTGCTGCAATCGCCGAGCGACTACACCATGGCGATCAACGTGAATGGTCCGCCAGAGGCCTTGCCCGCGCCTCCGCCCGACCAGCCGAAGCCGCGTCGCGGCTTGCGCAGCCAGATCGCCGCGTACGTGGCGCGCACCATCGCGCACCGCGGCGACGAGTCGACCGCACCCGGGTGGATGACGACCCTCACCCAGGCACTCGACCTGATGCAGGAGAACCTCACCAGCTTCCGGCTCGCCGCCGACCGTCCCGACCTCGTGATCGAAGTGCCGCGCAACGCCAGCGCGGTCTACGAGTTTTATCGTGCCGCCGAACTGATCGAGCTGGGTCGCACCCGCGCGGAGCGCACACTGGCCGCCTGGCAACCCGCGCACCTGCATCCCGAGCAGAAATGAGCTGCACCCTCTTGCATGAATCTGAAGCCGACCGAATTGACGAACGAGTACGTGGCGCTGGAGCCGCTGAGCCTCGAGCACGTCGCCGGGCTGGAGGCGGCCGCGGCGGACGGCGAACTGTGGAACCTGCGCGTGACCTACGTGCCGAGGCCAGGTGCGATGCACGCCTATGTCGAGAGGGCGCTGGCGATGCAGGGCGCCGGCGATTCCCTGCCCTTCGCGGTGCGCGACCGGCGCGATGGCGCAATCGTCGGCAGCACGCGCTACTACGACTTCGATGCGGAGATCCCGCGGGTGACGATCGGCTACACCTGGTATGCGAAAAGCCGCCAGCGCAGCCACGTCAACACCGCCTGCAAGCTGCTGCTGGTCGATCACGCATTCGGTAGCCTCGGCTGCGCCGCGGTGGCGTGGGAAACCGACATTCTCAACGCCACCTCGCAGCGCGCGATCGAGCGCCTCGGTGCGCATCGCGACGGTGTGCTGCGCGCGCACAAGCTGCGCCACGATGGTACGGTCCGCGACACGGTAGCCTACAGCCTGCTCGCGGCGGAATGGCCGGACGCACGTCGCGCACTGATCGCGCGCCGGCCTGCACAAGCACATTGAGGCAGCCCGCGCGTCCGTCAACCGGACGCAGGCGGCGGCTTGCCGCCCGCGTCCTCGCCCACCATGTCGGGGGTGATCTTCATGATCGACTGGCGCACCTCGCGGGCAAGGATCAAGCGTGCGTCGCGGGCCACGCCATTCAGTACGCCGTCGAACTCCAGCTTGCCGTCCGCACCGGCCCATACGATCCGGCGGTCGCGCAACTTCTGGATGAAACCGCGGAACAGGCTCTTGTCGAAGAATTCGGGTGCGCTCTGCTGGTACAGCAGCGACAGCCGCTGCGCGGCGAGCTGGCACAGGTTTTCGAGCTGCCCGGCGCTCAGGGTGTGCGGTCCGTTCTTCACCAGCGCCGCGACCGCGATGTAGTAGCGCTCGAACGCCTGCAGCAGGCAGTGCGCGAGCAGTCGCAACTGGAAGACGTCGTCCTCGCGGCCGGTGGCCGGGTGCAACAGGCGACCGTCGCCGCCGGCCGCGAGCAGGCCGCGCGCGATCAGGAACTCGATCAGCGCGTCGATCCGCGCCGCAAATCCGTCCGTGTCCCAGGGCAGGAACAGCTCCGACTGGATGAACGGGTACACCGCGCGGCCCAGCCGCGTGACGACCTCGCGCGGGATCCGGCGGTTGTTGATGAAGCAGCACGACACCCACGCGCCGGCCGTGAACAGGTGCAGCACGTTGTTGCGGAAATACGAAAGCAGCACCGCCTTTTCGCCGCTGACCGCAAGCACGTCGCCGAGCGGGTGCGCGATGCGGGTGATCCAGCCCATCTGCTCGCAGTACGCGATGATGTCCGGCGGTGCCATCGGCGTCACGCTGGTCCGTGGCGAGTACGGAAGCTCGGTCAGGATCGCCTTCATCAGTTCCAGTTGTGCCAGCAGGTCGGCCTCAGCCAGCGCGTGACGCGGCGAGGCCAGCAGCGCCACCGCGATCAGGTTGACCGGATTGACGTCGGCGGCGCGGTTGATCTCGACCTGGATGCGCGCGGCGAGGGTGTCGGTCACGGTGGACAGCCATTCCGGCTTGCCTTCGCTCCTGGCCTGCTCGCGCCACGCCGGCTCCGCGGCGTCCAGCAGCGGGGCGAGCAGCACCGGCTCGCCGAAGTTGAGCACGACCCGCCCGTAACGCTGGCGCAACGCACGCAGGCCGCGCAGCAGCGCCCACCACGATTCCTTCTCTTTCTTGCGGCCCGACAGCTCGCCGATGTAGGCGCGCCCTTCCATCAGCTTTTCGTAGCCGATGTAGACCGGCTGGAACAGGATCGGCCGGCGCGGTGCGCGCAGGAACGCGCGCACGGTCATCGACAGCAGGCCGCCGCGCGGCGCCAGCAGGCGACCGGTGCGCGAGCGCGTGCCTTCGATGAAGTACTCGATCGGCACGCCGCGGTCGATCAACTGCGCGAGGTACTCCTTGAAGATCACCGAGTACAGCGCGTTGCCCTTGAAGCTGCGCCGCTGGAAGAACGCGCCGCCCTTGCGCAGAAACGCCCCCAGCACCGGCAGGTTGAGGTTTGCCCCCGCGGAAATGTGCGGCACCACGACGCCGCTCTGGTGGAGCTGGAACGACATCAGCACGTAGTCCGCGTGGCTGCGGTGACACGGCACGTACACGATCTCGTGGCCCGGCGCATTTGCGCGCAGGGTTTCGAAATGGTGCATCGTGATGCCGTCGTACAGCTTGTTCCAGAAGTTGGCCAACAGGAACGACATCGAGCGCACGAACGGCGGCGAATAGTCCGCCGCGATCTCGCGTGCGTAGCGCTCGGCGCGCTTCCAGGCCTTGGCGGCGGGAATGTTCTCCTTGGCGGCGGTGGCGCTGATCGCCGCGCGCACGCGCTCGGCATTCAGCACCGAATCGACGACCGTGCGCCGGTGCGAAAGGTCGGGCCCGATCACAGCCGTGCGGACGCGCCGGAAGTGCACCCGCAGTACGCGCGCGAGTTTGCGCTGCAGCCTTTCGGGCCGCTCGCCGCCCCCTTCGTCGCGCAGTTCGCGCAGCGCGATCGGCGGCGAGAAGCGCACGATGGTGTCGCGCCCGTTGAGCAGCAACGCCAGCATCCTGCGGAAGTGCCCGACCACCGCCCAGTTTTCGGAAAACAGCACGCTGAACCAGCCGGACTGGCGGTTCGGGGCGCGTCCCACGTAGATCGCCACCGGCATCAGTTGCACGTTCCGGTCCGGGTCGGCTTCCAACATCCGCAGCAATTGCCGGATGGTGACTTGCGCCGCATGGTCGCGGCTGCGCCGCTGGAACCAGCCGCCGGTACCGCGCATCGCGAACATCGCACGTCGCCGGCGACCGAGTGCCGGAACCATCGCGAGCGGACTCGGCAATCCTGCCTCGTGGCAGGCGCGTTCAAGGATCAGGCTGTCAGAAAAGCCGTTGCGCTCGATCACGTAGATCACCGGCGTGCCCGCGGCGAGCAGCGCGACCGGCTCGGCCGGGTCGCGCTTGATGCGTAGCCACGGTGCCAGCAGCGCTCCCCACAAGGCACGCCACCAACTCGCGTGGACGAGCGCGTCGCGGGACAGATTCTGGTTCATGACGCGGGCCATGCTGCGGAATCCTGAGGCGTACCGGGCGAGGCGTGCGAACCCTGATTGTCCCACAACGCCATCGAACGCCTGCGCAGCGGGAACCGGAGCGGCAACCGCATCGCGATTGCGCATGCGTCGCGGGTCAAGGTCAGGAACGTGCCGAAGCCGGGGTCGTGAGGGTGGCCGCCGCCGGCGGCTTCGCCGCGGAGGTCGCTCCGGACGCAGCGGCGGAGCTTCCGGATGGCGCCGGCGCGGGATGCGACTTCCGCCACGCCTCCAGCAGCGCTTCGTCGTACCAGTGGTTGTCCTGTTTCACCATCGGCCACTCGGCGGTCAACGACTTGCCGGCGAGGTTCAGATCGAGCCTGACCGTCGCGCGGTTGTCGCCGTGACCGGTGCTGGCAACCTTGGCTTGATTCAAGGCGCGGGTGAGGTCGAGCCCGTAGAGGTCCAGGAGCTTTTCGAGCGCGTTCCAGATGATCCCGTAATCCGCCATCGTGGCCGCGTAATCCAGCGCGCGCCACTGATCCAGCGTCTGCACGTGCAACTGCCGTGCGGTGGCGCAAACCAGGTCGATCGCCTTTCTCGCCTTGCTCGGGTCGCTGAAGTCGACCGACCGTGCCCAGGCGATCACTGCGTCGAGCGCCTGCGTTGCCAAGGTGCGTTGCGCGGCGCCGAGCTGCGGCGACTCGACGATCATCTGCTTGCCGGCGGCGTCGACGATGCCGGCGAGGATCGGCATGTCCCCACCCTTGCCGTGCAGGCGCGCCAGTTCCGGCTTCAACCGCTTGGCCAGCTTGTCCTCCGCGCCCGGCTCGGTCAGCATCTGCATGACCTTCCGGAACTGGTCCTGCTCCGCTACCGAGGCGGGCACCGCGTGCGCGTGCTGCTTGTCCCACTGCGCGCGCCACGCCGCGTAGTCCGCGGCAGGCAGCCGGTTGCGCATCAGGCCGTCGAAGTCACCGGCCGCGGTCAACCGCAGGTTGGTGGCGACCGCCTTTGTGGGCGTCACGTTGCTGGGCGGCGGCGGCGGTGGGTGGTGGCACGCGGTCAGGATGAGCGCGAACGCACAGCCCAGCGCGACCGCGAACGCCTGCCGGCGGCCCCGCGGCCGGGATTTTCCGGTTTGCATGCGGCGGAGTGTGGCGAGGCCGCGCGGGATAGGCAAGCCGCCGTCAACCTTCATGGGATTCGAGCTCCGCCCACAGCGGGCTATCGTGAAAGCAAAGGCTTTACCACGGATCGACACGGATGAACACGGATCGAGCTTTTACCCGTGCAGATCCGTGCAAATCCATGGCAGCAGATCAAAAGCCTTGGACGCGGATAAGAGCGGATAAAAGCGGATAAAAGCGGGAAAAAGCAGACCTGCTTGGGAATGATCTTCAACGGTGTTGAACGCGGACAGGCACCCGGAATGTCGTCATTCCGGGGCCGCCCGCGCTGTTTGCGGGCGGAACCCGGAATCCAGCTCTTGGCCCCGCGGCATGAGAAGCTGGATTCCGGGTTCGGCCTGCGATGAAACTGCAGGCCGCCCCGGAATGACGAAAGACTTTGTTGATGCCATGTGACGCTGGTGAAGAAAAGCTTTGATCCAATCGCCGGCATGCCAAGGCCGAAGCGGCTTTTGCGAAGAGTCACGACAGAGAAGTTCTTTCCGACCTGTCCATCGGCGACTTGAAAGCAAAAGCTTTACCACGGATCGACACGGATGAAAACGGATCGGGCTTTTATCCGTGCCGATCCGTGCAAATCCGTGGCAAAAATGCTCTGATCCGATCGGCGGTATGCGAACGCCAAAGCGGCTGTTGTGAAGAGTCAGGCCATGGATGACCGTTCTGATGCGAGTGGAGCAGGAATGCCGATGGCCGCGCCACCGCCCAACGAAGCAGTGATCAGGGACGATCGCAAAAACATGCCAGACTCCCGCGCATGAACGACATCCGGTTTCCCCTTAGCGTTGCCCGGCACACCGCGACCGCGAGCTATGTTGCCGCCGCGGTGGCACTGTTGCTGGTGATGTTCCTGCACCTGCTGGCGGCGCTGATCGCGGGCCTGCTGGTCTACGCGGTGGTCGACGCGCTGGCGCCCCTGCTGGAACGCAAGTTGCCGGGCGCGCTGTCGCGGCAGCTGGTGGTCGGCGTGCTGGCGGTGGTGGTCGCCGCGCTGCTGGCGCTGCTGATCTTCGGCGCCGTCGCGTTCTTCCGCGCCGAACTCGGCGATCCCAACACCTTGTTCGACCGGATGATGCCGACGATCGACCGCGCGCGCACCCAGTTGCCGGTGTGGCTCACCGCGTACCTGCCGGTCAACGCTGAAGACTTCCGCGCGAGCGCGACGCAACTGGCACGCACCCACTCCGCACAACTGCAGGTGGCCGGCAAGGAAACCGCACACGTGTTCGGTCGCATCCTGGTTGGCCTCGCGCTGGGCGCGCTGGTGTCGCTGACCCAGGCGCGCAGCCCTGCGGGCGCAGGCCCGCTGCGGCTGGACATGTCCGAGCGTTGCGGCCGTTTCGTGCGCGCCTTCCACGACATCGTGTTCGCGCAGGCACGCATCTCGGCCATCAACACGTTGTTCACCGCGATCTTCCTCGTGATTGCACTGCCGCTCGCCGGCGTGCACCTGCCACTGACCAAGACCCTGATCGCGATCACGTTCGTGGTCGGCCTGCTGCCGGTGATCGGGAACCTGATTTCCAACACCCTGATCGTGATCGTCGCGCTGTCGGTATCGCTGTGGGTCGCGGTCGTCGCCCTGATCTTCCTGATCCTGATCCACAAGCTCGAATATTTCCTCAACGCGAGCATCGTGGGTGGCCGCATCCACGCGCGCGCCTGGGAAATCCTGCTGGCGATGTTGGTGATGGAAGCCGCGTTCGGCCTGCCCGGCGTGGCCGCGGCGCCCATCTACTACGCGTATCTCAAGAGCGAACTGACGGCGGTGCGGTTGATCTGATGCTCGCGCCCGCAGCGGCGCAGGACGACCCGGATGTATTCGCACGTATTGATCGTGGGCGGTACCGGCATGCTGCTCGGGGCGAGCAAGGTGCTGGCCGCCCGGAGCAGGCATTTGACTTCGATCGCCCGCACCGAGGATTCGCTGCAACGACTGGATGCAGAAATCGCGCGTGCGGAATGTGTCCATCACATGCACGCACTCGACTGGTCGCAACCGGCAACGTTCGTCCGGGCCATCGCAGACCGCGTTCGCGAAGTCGGCGATCCCGAGCTGGTGCTCGCGTGGCTGCATGATGACCGCGTTGGCCCCTTGCTGGCGAACGCGATCGCGCCGGCACGCGGCCACTGTGATTTCTATCAGATTCGTGGCAGCGCGGCAGCCAATCCCGCGGCGAACATCGAATCGCCGCCGTTTGCACAATCCGTACCCGGGAATATCGACTTTCACCAGATCGTCCTCGGGTTCAGGATCGAGGGTGGCGGGTCGCGATGGCTCCACGATGACGAAATTTCCGCGGGCGTACTGGCTGCGATGGAAGGCGGGAAAGTCGTAGCCGTCGTTGGCACCGTCGAGCCGTGGTCGCGTCGTCCCAACGGATGACGCTCACCCGGCGCCGCGCGAGCGCTACACGCTCGGCGCTTCGCGCCGCCCCAAAAGGAAAGCAAGTCACCGCGAAAGTTATACTCGCCCGCTGCCGGTTCCGATTTCCCCATGCTGCGTTTCCTGTACACGCTCGCGATGTACCTCGCCACGCCGGCCATCGTCGTGCGGCTGACGGCGCACGGGTTCCGCTACCGCGGATACTTGCGGCGCTGGCGCGAACGCTTCGGGCGCTTCCCCGATCCCGGCCTGCGCGATTCGATCTGG
>JBOHYT010000155.1:0-4263 GCA_050738055.1 Rhodanobacteraceae bacterium | reverse complement strand
GAAGAGCGGCCGCGTGCAGCATGAACGTTCCTGAAAGACTATGCGCTTTTCGCCCGCGCGTTCGGCTGGTAGTGGCCGGGCTCGGAGCGGAACGGAATGGCCAGCCGGTTCCAGCCGTTGATCGCGACGATCGCGAGCGACAGGTCCACCAGTTCCTTTTCGCTGAACTGCTTGCGGACTTCCTCGTACAGTTCGTCCGGCACGTCGTTCTTTGAAATGCGGGTGAGCGCCTCGGTCCATGCGAGTGCCGCCCGTTCGCGTTCCGAGTAGAACGGTGATTCACGCCACGCATTGAGCAGGTACAGGCGCTGTTCGGTTTCACCCATGGCGCGCGCGTCCTTCGAGTGCATGTCCAGGCAATACGCGCAGCCATTGATCTGCGAGGCGCGCATCTTCACCAGTTCCAGCAGCTTGGGTTCGAGCCCGGATTTTTCGACGTGCTGCTGCAGCGCGAGCATCGCCTTGAAGCCTTCGGGGGATGCCTGGGTGTAATTGATCCGTTGGGTCATGTTCGTGGACTCCGCTCTTGTCAATCTGTTGCGGGGGAAAGAAGGCTGGTGAAAGCGAGCTTTTGTGAAAAGTCAGGCCATGGATGGCCGTTCTGGAGTGCGTGGGCCGAAAGGGGCGGGCTCGGCGCGACCTCCAGCGAAGCAGCGATCAGGGACGATCGCATAAATAACGCCATGGATGGCCGTTCTGGTGTTGTATGGCCTTCGAGCGTAACGTGGCGGTGAACTCGAACGAAGCTGCGATCATGGACGACCGCACCTCAATGAAACGGAACCGCGGCGCGGTCGGATGGCGCCGGGTGCATGAAGAAGTCGTGCAGGTATTTTTCGCCTTCGTCGTCGAGGATCGTGACGACGGTTTCGAGTTCCGGATGCTGTTCGCGCACGCGCCGCGCCGCGATCAGGTGCGCGCCCGAACTCGGGCCGCAGAATAGTCCGTGGCCGCGCGCGAGCTTGCGCATCTCGGCGACCGCGTCGTTGCTGGAGACGCTCAGCATGTCGTTCACGAGGTCGCGGTGGTGCGCGAAGATGCCGGGCACGAAGCCGTCGGAGATGCCTTCGATCTGGTGCAGCGCGACTTCGCCGCACAGCAGCGTGCAGGACTCGGAAGGCTCCATCGCGAACAGCCGCACGTTCGGGTTGACCTTGCGGAATGCCTGTCCGACGCCGATCAGCGTGCCGCCGGTGCCGACGCCGTGCACGAGGGCGTCCGGGGTGCGGCCATCCGGCAACTGCGCGAGGATCTCGGGACCCAGCCATTCGCGGTTTTCCTCGACGTTCCATTCCGACTCGAACTGTCCCGGAAAGAAGAATCCCGGCTGCTGGCCGAGCTCGCGCGCGCGCTTCAGTGCATCGTTGACGTGGAAGGTGCCCGAGAACAGCACCTCGGCGCCGAACGCGCGCGAGATCGCGACTCGTTCGCTCGACAACCCTTCCGGCATCACCACGAGCATCCGGTAGCCCTTGACCGCCGCGACCATCGCGAAGGCGTTGCCGGTGTTGCCGCTGGTGGCCTCGACGATGGTGTCGCCGGGTTTCAGGCGGCCGCTCGCCTCGGCGCGTTCGATGATGTGTTTGGCGATGCGCGCCTTGATCGATCCGGACGGATTGAGGTACTCGCACTTGGCGAATATCCCGTCGATCTCCAGCAGCGGGGTGTCGCCGATGGCATCGAGGATGTTGTCGGAAACACCGCGGTAACGTGTCGCCATGGCCAAGCCCGGATTCGAAACCGTAGAGTGTGCTCCCGCGTCCCGTCGGCGCGGCTGATCCATGTCAGGTCGTTCCTGTCAGCGACACCGCCGCGGCGCGACCCGCGGCCGTGCCTTCGTGCTCACCAGGAGTAGGCGCCGCTGCTCTTCTGCGACGGTGTGGCTCCGAGATCGGCGGCGATCTTGCCGGCATCGGTGTGGATGGTCGCAAGGTCGTTGGATTTCAGGCCGGATTGCGCGGTGGTCAGCGCTTTTTCCAGCTTGCCGTGCACGGCGGAATCGTTGGCCGAACCCGGGATTGCGCCATCGCCCTGGCCCTTGCACGGATCGCCTGCCTTGGTGTCGAAACCGGTTCCGTCCGTTCCGACCAGACAGTTGATGACATGGTGCAGATGGGTGTGCGCCATCGCGACCGTGTTGGCGCTCTGGGCCATCAGCGCGTGCGCGTGCGCGGTACTGATCTCGGTCTTGACATTTCCGGTGGCCTGCGCGGATGCGCTGAATGCGAGTCCGGTTGCCATTCCGGCCGCCAAGCCCAACACCAGCGCCTTCTTTACCGTTTTCATGATTGCCTCCAGTCGATAGCGGGCACATTTGCAACGAGACAGCTTACGCGCTGGAATGTAATCGCGGCGTGTAACGCGCTGTTCGGGTACGCGCCATCGGTGCGAGGTCGACCACCACTCGCGTCAAGCTGCCTCGAACAGCGCCATGAAGCCGAAGTCCATGTGTGGCTGCATGTGGCAGTGGAACAGGGTGAGCCCGGGCAGGTCCGCGGTGTAATCGACCTCGCAGGTCTGGAACGGCGGCACCAGCACCACGTCCTTCATCACGCCGGCGGTCGGATGGCCGTTGAGGTTCGTGAGTTCGAAGGTGTGGCGGTGCAGGTGCAGCGGATGGATGTCGTCGCTGGCGTTGCGGAAGCGCAACCGGTAGCGGCGCCCGAGGGTCAGCTTGCGCGTGACCGGCATGGTCTTCCAGTCGTAGGGGACGCCATTGACCGAGTACAGGTCGAAACCCTCGGCAGCGCTCTGGCGCGCAGTGAACAGCAGGTCGATCACTGCGTCCGGCGCGGCCAGCTTGCGCGTCGGGTCGGCGAACCGCCGATAATCCCATTTGAACGCGGGCGGTGCGGCCCATTGCGGTTTGCCGCTGGCGCCCGCGTATTCCACCACGATGCCCATCCCGCCCTCGCGGTCGGCATCGTTGGTGTCACCGAGCACCCACACGCCCGGGTGGTTCATCTCGACGATTGCCGAGATACGCTCGGCGGCGCCCAGCCACAACACCGGCACTTCGGCGGGATGCGGCACCGGATTGCCGTCCAGCGCGATCACTTTGAACCGGTGCCCGGGCAACGCGAGGCTGCGGTTTTCGGTGGCGCTGGCATTGATCACGTGCAGCATCACGCGCTCGCCGCGCTGCACGCGGATCGGCTCGGCGTGGCCGAGCGACTTGCCGTTGATCGTGAACGCGCCGTACGCGAGTTCATAACCCGGCGGCACCCTGCCGGCGTTCGGATCCGAATGGGCCGCAATCGTGACCAGCGGGATTTCCATGCCCGACGGCGCCATGAACGGCACGTCGTCGTCCATGCGGTTGAGGAACGGCAGGAATTCCTTGAGCGTCAGGAACACCTCGCGGTCATACGCGCCCGGATCATGTTTCGGTTCAATGAACACCGGGCCGGCCTGTCCGGTGTAAAGGCCGCGCGCGAGATTCGCGCCGGCGCGCACGTGGGTATGGTAGAAGCGCAGGCCCGAAGGCCGTGGCGTGAAAACTTCGCGGCGATGGCCGTGCGCGGGAACCGGCGGTGTGCGTTCCTCGAACGCGCCGTCCACGCTGTCCGGCAGATACTGGCCGTGCCAGTGCACCTGCTCGTCGTGGTCGGTGTCATTGAAGATGTCGACCACGGTCTGCTGGCCTTCCCGGAAGCGCAGCAGCGGACCGGGGAAATCACCGTTGTAGAGCGTGGTCGAGACGAATTGTTCGGGCCCGAGCTCCAGGACGCCGGTCGCGATGCGCAGGGTGTAGTCGGCCTTGGCGCCCGCGATCGTGGCGGCTGATGAGGCCGGGTTGGGAGTCTGGAGGGTTTTCGCGAAGAGTTCCGTATCCGTCGCAAGGCCGGCGGCCAGCGCCGAAAGACTGGCGGCTTTGAGGAAATCGCGGCGGTCCATGACGGCTCCAAGCGGCGGCGCAAATGAGAATGATAACCGATTGCGTCGTCAGAGGGCAGGAGATCCGGAAAGACCAAAAAAGAGCTTTGGACGCGGATCGAGCGGAAAAAGCGGATAAAACAGAGCCGTAGGGCGGAACCCGCGAAGCGGTTTCCGCCGGATTCGCCTTTGGCGGAAGCGGCCGCGCCGATTCCGCCCTACTGCGTTGATCCGCGTAAATCCGCGTCAAAGGCTTTGTTTTTGGGCTGCCGCGGGTGGCAAAGGCTGTTGTTAGCCTGCGGATGGCGCTCTTACGGATGCCGCACGGCCGGGCGTGGCTTGCGCCGGTAGCGGGTGCCCAGGATGAAATCCCACAACCCCGTGGTC
>JBOHYT010000154.1:0-8082 GCA_050738055.1 Rhodanobacteraceae bacterium | reverse complement strand
GCGTGTCGGAAATCCCGGCCGCGCGCCGCGCCTCGGGCGCCATCGCCGCGTGGGTCATGCTGGCCGGGTGCGCGATCAGGCTTTCCACGCCGCCCAGCGATTCGGCCAGCGTGATGCATTGCAGACCGTCGAGGAACGCACGCACTGCGTCTTCGCCACCGGTGAGTTCGAAGCTCAACATCGCGCCGAAACCACGCTGTTGGCGCTTCGCCAACGCGTGCTGGGGATGCGAGGCCAGCCCGGGGTAGAACACACGCGCCACCGCGGGATGCTGGTCCAGCAGGTCGGCCAGCGCGGACGCGTTCTCCTGGTGCGCGCGCAGGCGTGCCGACAACGTGCGCAGGCCGCGCAGGGTCAGCCAACTGTCGAACGGCGCGCCGGTGAGGCCCAGACAGTTGCCCCACCATTTCAATTGCTCGGCGACGGCCGGTTCGCGCGCGATCGCCGCGCCGCCGACCACGTCGCTGTGACCGTTGATGTACTTGGTGGTCGAGTGCACCACCACGTCGGCGCCAAGCGTGAGTGGTTGCTGCAACGCCGGCGACAGGAAGGTGTTGTCGACCACGCACAACGCACCCGCCGCGTGCGCGGCCTGTGCGACGTGGCGAATGTCGGTGATCCTGAGCAGCGGATTCGACGGAGTTTCCACCCACGCCAGCGCCGGCTTCTGCGCGAGACCTTCGGCGAGTGCGACCGGATCGGTGAGATCGCGGAATTCGACCTGGAAACGGCCCTTCTTCGCCCAGGCATCGAGCAGGCGCCAGGTGCCGCCGTAACAATCGTGCGCGGCCAGCACGATCGCGCCCGCCGGAACCAACTCCAGCACCAGCGCGACCGCCGCCATGCCGCTCGAGGTCACCACCGCGCCCGCGCCCTGTTCGAGGTCGGCCAACGCGCCGGCCAACTGGTCGCGGGTCGGATTGCCGCTGCGCGAGTAGTCGTATTCGCGTTTCTCGTTGAATCCGGCGAAGCTGAAATTGGTGGACAGGTGCAGCGGCGGCACTACCGCACCGTGCTGGCTATCGGTTTCGATGCCGGCACGCACTGCGCGGGTACAAGGGGTGATCGATGCGGCCATGTCAGTCTCCACAATTCTCGAGGGCCTCGCGCAGCAGCAGCGCGACGCGTTCGGGTTCCTTCAGGAAGCCGTCGTGGCCATAGGGCGTCTCGACGACGTCGAGGCTGGCCGGCGCCGCCAAGCGTTGCTGCAACTCGCACAGGTCGGCGAGCGGCACGAGCCGGTCGCTGGCGAAACCGATCAACGTGGTCGGCACGCGGACGGCCTTCGGATCGATGCCGTGCAGGTCGATGGATTCCGACAATGCGAGATAGCGTCGTGCGTCGAAGCGCGCGACGAACTTGCGGCCGTGGTGTTCGAGCCAGTCTTCGACCGGCAGCCGGAAGCGGCCGTCGTGGTATTCCGGACCACCGGTAAACCGGCGCCCGACTTCTTCGCCGCTGCGATAGGTCGTCAAGGCGAGCTGGCGGGCCAACGACAGCGCGCCATCGACACAGCCGTTGTCGATCCCGAGGCGCACGATCCCGCGCTGGATCGCCCGCTGCGCGGTCGCGAACGGATGCGGCCGGTGCGCGCCTGCCAGCGCGACCAGCCGGCGCACGCGATCCCCGTGCCGCGCCGCAAACGCCAGCCCGACCATTGCACCGTAGGACGCGCCGACGAACGCCGCGATGCGCACGATGCCCAGCGCATCCAGCAACGCCGCCAGTGCGTCGGCCTGGTCTTCGCTGGACACCGGAGCACCCTGCAAGTCGCCCGCGTCCAGCCAGTCGATCGCCAGCACGCGTACGCGATCGAGGTCGATCGCGCGTCCGGCGCCGATTTGCGACTCCCACCAACCGGGCGAGGGGTGTTCCTCGCTGGCGCACGCGTCGCGGTCGGCGGAAATCCCGCCCAGCACGACCAGTGTCGGTGCACCGGGTGCACCGACCCAGAGGTAGCGCACGTCGACTTCGACCGGACCCTCGCCATGGCGCGGGGTGACCCTCACCCGGCGGACCGCGCGCTGGCACGCGAAGGGCGCCGCGACCGGCGCACCGGGCAAGACGTCGGCAACATGCGGTTCGGTGACTTGCGGGGCAACGGCGAGGCTCATGACGGTTCTCCTTGTGCAACTCCAGGACATCGAGTCCCGCGGAGAACCGGAAAAGGGCCGTCCAATCCCGCGTGCACGGGATTGCGCGACTCATCTCTCGGGCGGCATGCAACGCCTCCGCAGGAGTTGGCACCATGCGAAACCTTGCGGTGTCGCGGGTTGCCCCGGCTTCCAAGGGCCTGTCCCTCAGCCGGTCTCGATGAGCAATGCAGCGACTTTACTGGCCGTGCCTATGTGTGTCAATGGCCGTTTAGACGTCTAGCATTCCATATAACAAGATCGCATATGCGGGACAGTCGCGACCGGCCCGGTGCCGCAGATCGCAACGTCCACGATCGCGCGTACCGCGTCGGCTCTCGATGGCCTTGGCGCAACGTGACGCTGCCGTATGTGGAGCGCACGCATCCCGTCGGACGACTCCGGCGATCCGCCTTTGGCAGGATCGGCTGGACGAACTGGAAGCCTGGCGGGAACCGCTTCCGGAGCTCGCCGTCACGACCTGACCGAACGGCGCCCCGGTTTGTCGATTTCCGGCCGCCTCGTTCGTCGTCCTATCACACACCGCGAACCGAAGGACGTTCGTGACGAAGGCCAACGCCATCCCGCTCTGCTGGAGTTCGACTAGCCCGATTGCCCCCGGTAGCGTGATGGTCGAAGTCATGCAATGAAGTAACTCGACGCCGCCGTGCTGCGGCGTGCCGCCAGAGGTCGAACCGTTGATCCCACCCGCTCCACCACCAACCTGAGGAAACCACCATGCAGATCGTCAGCTACCTCTTTTTCAAGGACAACGCTGCCGAGGCGTTCGACTTTTACACCAAGTGCCTTGGCGGCAAGATCGCCATGAAGGTGACCATGGGCGAAATGCCGGATACGGGGAACCTTCCCGCGGAGACACGCGGCCTGATCGCGCACGTGCGCCTGGAAGCCGGCGACGCCGTCCTGATGGGCTCGGATTGGTGTAACCCGGTCGCCGGACCGTATCCGGGCATCCACGGCAACGCCGTGTCGCTGTCCATGGATACGCCCGCGGAAGCCGAGCACGTGTTCAAGGCGCTCGGCGAAGGCGGCAAGGTCACGATGCCGATCGCGGAAACCTCGTGGGCGCTGCGTTTCGGCATGCTCACGGATCGCTACGGCGCCTACTGGATGGTCAACTGCAGTCACCCGGGCCAACCGTGAAGGAGAAAGTGCCATGAACCCAACCGCGACCATCGTTTCACGCGAACAATGGCTGCAAGCCCGCAAGGCGCTGTTCGAGAAGGAGCGCGCCATGACCCACGAACTCGACGCGCTCCGCGCCGAACGACGCCGCCTGCCTTGGGTCAGGATCGACAAGCGCTACATCTTCGAAGGGCCCGACGGTGAATGCACGCTCGGCGATCTGTTCGGCGGGCGCAGCCAGCTCGCCATCTACCACTTCATGCTGACACCGGGTTCGGAGCACATCTGCCCCGGTTGCTCGTTCGTCATGGACCACGCCGATGCCGCGCGGCAGCATTTCGAACACGCGGATCTCGCCCTCGCCGCGGTCTCACGCGCGCCGGTACGGCGGATCGAGGAAGTCACGAAACGGATGGGCTGGAGCTTCCGCTGGGTCTCCTCGGGCGACGGCGACTTCAACTACGACTTCGGCGTGTCGTTCACACCGGAAGATCGCGCTGCCGGCCGGGCTGCCTACAACTACGGCCTTACGTCGATCCGGGACAGCCCGGACATGTTCGGCGTCAGTATTTTCGTGAGGGACGAGACGGGAGCCATCTTCCACAGTTACTCGACCTACCATCGCGGCGTCGAGCTGCTGGTCGGCGCGTTCAACTGGCTCGATCTCGTTCCCAAGGGCCGCAATGAGGGTGACGGCACGATGCCCTGGGTTCGGTTGCACGACGAATACGACGCGTCCGCGCCTTCCCGTTGACCGAAGCCCTTTGGGCCGTACCATTCGCCTCCATTGCAGGCGGCTGTCCTGCCTGCAGTTGCTGGCGCGCGTCGCCGGCGCGCCCGCTCGAAGCCCGCGGGCTGATGCAGGCTACAATTGCCGGTTTGCGAACCGACGCAAGCCCATGTCGCACCCCTCCGAAACCGCGCGCCGGCGCACGTTTGCGATCATTTCGCACCCCGACGCCGGCAAGACCACGCTGACCGAAAAGCTGTTGCTGTTCGGCGGCGCGATCCAGATGGCCGGCGCGGTGAAGTCGCGCAAGACCGCGCGCCACGCGACCTCCGACTGGATGGCGCTGGAAAAGGAACGCGGCATTTCCGTCACCTCGTCGGTGATGCAGTTCCCCTACGACGGCCGCATCGTCAATCTGCTGGACACGCCGGGCCATGCGGATTTCTCCGAAGACACCTATCGCGTCCTGACCGCAGTCGATTCCGCGCTGATGGTGATCGACTGCGCCAAGGGCGTGGAGGAACGCACCATCAAGTTGATGGACGTATGCCGGTTGCGCACCACGCCGATCATGACCTTCATCAACAAGCTCGACCGCGAGGGCCGCTCGCCGATCGATCTGCTGGACGAAGTCGAATCGATACTCGCGATCCAGTGCGCGCCGGTGACCTGGCCGATCGGCATGGGCAAGCGCCTCAAGGGCGTTTATCACCTGCTCGATGACGAAGTGCACCTGTACGAGAGCGGGCGCAATTTCACGCGCCAGGACTCGACCATCCTGAAAGGGCTCCACGATCCGGAACTCGAAACGCGCATCGGCGCGGACATGCTGGCAGAGCTGCGCGAGGAACTGGACCTGGTGCAAGGCGCCTCGCACCCGTTCGATGTGGACAAGTACCTCGCCGGTGAGCAGACACCGGTGTTCTTCGGCTCGGGCATCAACAATTTCGGCGTGCAGCCGCTGCTGGATTTTTTTGTCGAACATGCGCCGCCCCCGCAAGCGCGAGCGACCGCGACGCGCGAGGTGTCGCCGGAGGAACAAAAACTTTCGGGCTTCGTGTTCAAGATCCAGGCCAACATGGACCCGGCACACCGCGACCGTGTGGCATTCCTGCGCGTGTGTTCCGGCAGCTACACGCCGGGCATGAAGGCGCTGCAGGTGCGCACCGGCAAGGAAGTGAAACTCGCCAACGCGCTGACCTTCATGGCATCGGACCGCGAGATCGCGGAAGCCGCGTACCCCGGCGACGTGATCGGCCTGCACAACCACGGCACCATTTCCATCGGCGACAGTTTCAGCGAGGGCGAGAGGCTCGTCTTCACCGGCATCCCCAACTTCGCGCCGGAACTATTCCGCCGCGCGCATCTTCGCGACCCGTTGAAAATGAAGGCGCTGCGCGCGGGGCTTGCGCAGTTGTCCGAGGAAGGCGCGACACAGTTCTTCCGCCCGCTGACGTCCAACGATTTGATTCTCGGCGCGATCGGCGTGTTGCAGTTCGACGTCGCCGCGTACCGGCTCAAGGACGAATACAACGTCGATTGCGCGTTCGAGAACGTCGGCGTCGTGACCGCACGCTGGGTGCATTGCGACGACGCGAAAAAGCTCGCCGAATTTCGTGAACGCAACGCTTCGCACCTCGCGCTGGATGGCGCCGGGCAACTGGTCTATCTCGCGCCCACCCGCGTGAACCTGCAGCTCGCGCAGGAACGCTGGCCGCAAGTCGTGTTCTCGGACACGCGCGAACACGCGAGCGCGGCGGCGTAACTGACTCCTCCCCATTCAAGGGGGAGGCCGGGAGGGGGATGGGTGATCGCTCACAGATCTGGCCATACGGCTGCGCACGTCACGGAGAAAACCATCCCCACCCAACCCTCCCCTTGAAGGGGAAGGCTGCTCTCATGGCGGTACACTGGCGGTACTTTTCGCACGGAACCGGGCGCATGAAAGTCAAAGCCGCCGTCGCGCGCAAGGCCGGCGCGCCGCTCACGATCGAAACCGTCGATCTGGAAGGTCCGCACGCAGGTGAGGTGCTGGTCCAATTGAAGGCCACCGGCATCTGCCACACCGACGCCTACACGTTGTCGGGCGACGACCCGGAAGGCTTGTTCCCCGCGATCCTCGGTCATGAGGGCGCGGGCATCGTGGTGGAGGTCGGCAGTGGCGTGACATCGGTGCAGAAGGGTGACCACGTAATCCCGCTGTACACGCCCGAGTGCCGCGAGTGCGAGTACTGCCTCAATCCGAAAACCAATCTCTGCCAGGCGATCCGCGAAACGCAAGGCAAGGGCGTGATGCCGGACGGCACCAGCCGCTTTTCCTCCGGCGGCGAGATGATCCATCACTACATGGGCACCTCGACGTTCGCCGAATACACCGTGCTGCCCGAAATCGCGGTCGCGAAGATCCGCGAAGACGCGCCGTTCGACAAGGTCTGCTACATCGGTTGCGGCGTTTCCACCGGCATCGGCGCGGTGATCAACTCTGCGAAAGTCGAAGCCGGGTCGAACGTCGTGGTGTTCGGCTTGGGAGGTATCGGCCTGAACGTGATCCAAGGCGCGCGGCTCGCGGGTGCGGCAATGATCGTCGGCGTCGATTTGAATCCGAAACGCAAAACCCTGGCCGAAAAGTTCGGGATGACGCACTTCGTCAACACGAGCGAAGTCGAGGGTGACCTTGTGCCGTACCTCGTGTCGCTGACGAAAGGCGGCGCGGATTATTCGTTCGAGTGCATCGGCAATGTCAAGGTGATGCGGCAGGCGTTGGAGTGCTGCCACAAGGGTTGGGGTGTCGCGTGCATCATCGGCGTCGCCGGCGCGGGCCAGGAAATTTCCACGCGCCCGTTCCAGCTCGTCACCGGCCGCCGGTGGATCGGCACCGCGTTCGGCGGCATGCGCGGGCGTACCGACGTGCCCAAAGTCGTCGACTGGTACATGCAGGGCCTGATCGAGATCGACCCCATGATCACCCACCATTTGAAGCTCGAAGACATCAACCGCGGTTTTGAGTTGCTGCACAGGGGCGAATCGATTCGCAGCATCGTGGTGTACTGACATGGAAACGATTTCCGAACAACGTTGCTTCGGCGGCACCCAGGGTTTCTATCGGCACGAGTCGAAATCCTGCGCCGGGCCGATGAGCTTTGCCGTCTACACGCCGCCGCAGGCCGCGAACGGAAAGGTCCCGGTGTTGTTCTACCTCGCCGGTCTCACCTGCACCGCGGAAACCTTTCCGATGAAGGCCGGCGCCCAGCGCGTCGCCGCCGAACTCGGACTGATGCTGGTTGCGCCGGACACCAGCCCGCGCGATACCGGCATCCCCGGCGCGACCGACGACTGGCAATTCGGCGAAGGCGCGAGCTTCTACGTGGACGCCACCCGGCCGCCGTGGGCCGCGCGCTTCCAGATGGAAACCTGGGTCGTCGAGGAATTGCGCGCGGTGATCGCGCAACATTTTCCTGCCGACTTGCAACGCTGCGGAATGATGGGCCATTCAATGGGCGGCCACGGCGCCTTGACCCTCGCGTTCCGGCATCCGGGCCACTACCGTTCGCTGTCGGCGCTCTCGCCGATTGTTGCCACGACCCGCGTGCCGTGGGGCCAGCGTCGGATCTTCATCCTTTATTTCGGCGAGGACAGCAACGAGTGGAAGCGTCACGACGCCTGCGAACTGCTGCGCGCCGGCGAGCGATTTCCCGGAACCATCCTCATCGACCAGGGCGAAGACGACCCCTATCTGAAGGAGCAGCTGCGCCCGGAATTGTTCGAGCAGGCCTGCGCGGAAACCGGACAGGCATTGCAATTGCGCATGCACCCGGGCTACGACCACAGCTACTGGTTCGTGCAGAGCTTCATCGAGGATCACCTGCGGCATCACGCACGCGTACTGTGCGACGACGGTGTTGATCGTCACGGACGAGAACCCTCGCCTCCATGAAAAGGTGCACCCCGTCTGCACAGCTTGCATCAGATTGCGTGACGGTCGAAACTGCCGTTGAACGGAGGCCGGCTTGTCGCCGGCGGGAACCCGCGTACGGTGGCCACACCACGCTCTCGCGAACGGCGGTCCTTCTACAC
>JBOHYT010000153.1:0-14957 GCA_050738055.1 Rhodanobacteraceae bacterium | reverse complement strand
CTGATCATGTGGCTGGCGCATGCATTCCGGTTGCGCGGCCAGCGCGTCATCGAACACGTGAACGAGGCTTGGGGCGGCGACACCGACATCGAGGCCGTCTGAGCCATGCGTTCCGGGCGGCGTGCATCGGAGTGCGTTTCACATCCATCTCGCTGAACAGCACGAAACCGCCGTTGACGGGATCGTAACGACCGCTTGCTAGGATCGACGCGTCCCCGACCCGAGCGTTGCGCCATGGCTGACCAAAAGGAATTCTTCAAGGAAGGCAGCACTTCACTGGGTACGTTCTACCCGACGCATTACATCATCGCGGGCTACCACGACATGGCCGACGCCAAGGCCGCCGCGGTGGCCTGCGAGAAGGCCGGTTTCGCAAGCGAAGACGTGCGTGCATCCGGCGGCGATTTCATGATGCGGCAACTCGAGTCACGGGATGAGAACTCGAGCCTGCTGGACCGGATGGGTCAGGAACTGGTCAAGTTCGCGGGCACCGAACAGGGCTACGTGCGTGAGGATGCCGAACTCGCCCGCGCCGGCGGCGCATTCCTCGCCGTGTATGCGCCAAACGATGAGGATGTGGAGAAGGTCAAGGACGTGTTCGCGAGGCACGGTCCGGCCTACGCGCGGCGCTATCTCAAGATCGCGATCGAGGTCATCATCAGGAACCCGAACGCGCCGTGATGGCGATCGTTGGTGCCCGTCTCCGGTACCTGGCGGCGGCGCATCCCGTTCCCGTACGGGAGGAGTTGCAATGGCAAGCAAGGCCTCGGCGCTTCGCAAACCCCTGCGCCCGTCATTCCCGCGAAGACCGGGATCCGTCCCTGGGACGGGTTCCGGCCAATCCACGGCCGGGATGACGGAGCCGAAAGATCAGGCCCGTGCAGGTTGTGAGTGAATCGAACGGATATCCGACATGGCGCGCGCGGGAAGGATTCTCTTGTGGATCGTGGTCGCAATCGTCGCATTGCTGGTCGCGCTGATCCTGTTCATCACGCTGTTCAACTGGAACCGGCTGCGTCCCTGGATGGGCCAGAAACTGGGCAGTTCGATCGGCAGGCCGGTCGCGATCCACGGCGACCTAAGCGTCAAGTGGCTGCGCAACCCCGATGCGGGCGGCCTCTCGTATTGGGTCCCCTGGCCGCGCTTCACGGCTCGTGACATCACCATCGCGAATCCCGGCTGGGCCGCGCGCCCGGACTTCGCCCGCGTCAAGGAAGTCCGCTTCAGCCTCGCACCGCTCGCGTTGATCCATCGCACCATCGACATCCCGTCGCTGAAGCTGGTCGGTCCGAGCGTGGACGTGGAACGCGACAAGCAGGGACGCGACAACTGGACGTTCAAGTTCTCGAGCGCCGGCGACCAGCAATGGAAGCTGCAACTCGGCGAGGTCGCGTTCGACGCCGGCAGGATTCGGGTGGACGACGACAAGCTCGCGCTGCACATGGACATCGTGGTGAAGCCGTTGCGCAAGGCGATCCCGTTCGCCCAGCTTGCGCCCCCTGCGTCGCAGGCGCCCGGCAGCGCCGCGCCGCCGCAAACGGGTGAACCCTACTGGTTCGGCTGGATCGCGAATGGAACCTGGCGCGGCGCCAAGGCGACCGGGAGCGGCAAGATCGGCAGCGTGCTCGCGGTGTCGAACGGCTCGATGCCGTTCCCGGTGCATGCCGACCTGCGCCTCGCCGACGTGCACATCGCCATGACCGGCACGCTGACCGATCCAGTGCACCTCGGCAAGCTCGACATGTACCTCAAGGTGTCCGCCGACAGCATGTCGCATCTTTACCCGCTGACGGGCGTGAACCTGCCGACCACGTCGGCGTTTTCGACGAACGGCCATCTGGTCGCCCGCCTCCGACAGGGCGCCTTCACGTACGAGAACTTCAACGGCAAGGTCGGCAAAAGCGACCTGCACGGCAGCGCGACCTACACGACCGCGGGGCCACGTCCGAAACTTGCCGGGAAAGTCACCTCGAACACGCTGTATCTTGCCGACATGACGCCGCTGATCGGCGCAGACAGCAATGCATCCAAGAAGGCACGCGGCGCGGCGCCCACGCAGTCCGCGGACAAGCTGCTGCCGATGGAGACCTTCGACACCGCGCGCTGGCGACACATGGACGCGGACGTCACCTTCACGGGCAAGCGCATCGTGCGCAAGGCTGCGCTGCCGATCCATGACCTGTCGGCACACGTCGTGATGAAAGACGGCGTGCTCGACCTCGATCCGGTGCAACTCGGCGCCGCTGGCGGCTTCCTCCGGGCGCATATCGTTCTGGACGGCCGCAGGGATCCGATGCACGGCAACGCCGACCTGAGCGTTCGCGATCTGCAACTCCGCAAGCTGTTCCCGACCGTCAAGCTGATGAACACCAGCCTCGGCCAGATCAACGGCGACGCGGCATTGACCGGCGATGGCAATTCGGTGGCCGGCCTGCTCGCAACCTCGGACGGCGAGGCCAAGCTGCTGGTGAACAACGGCGAGGTCAGCAAGTTGTTGCTGGAGGAAGCCGGGCTCAATGTCGGCAACATCATCGTCACCAAGCTGGTCGGCGACAAGCCGGAGGATCTGCATTGCGCCGCCGCGGAGTTCGTCGCGAAGAACGGCGTGTGGCGGTCGCGGCTGTTTCTGATCGACACCGCAACCATGACGATCAACGTCGACGGCAGCATCGATTTCAAGGACGAAAAGCTGGATTTCACGATCCACCCGCGCAGCAAGGGCATCCGTTTGTTGTCGCTGCGCTCGCCGCTGTACCTGCGCGGAACCCTGAAACACCCCGAGGCGGGCGTCGAAAAGGGACCGCTGCTGGCGCGCGCTGCCGGCGCCGTGATACTCGGTACGGTGGCGGCCCCGGTCGCGGCGCTGGCGGCGCTGATCGCGCCCAGCCACGACACCACGAATGCCTGCGCGGGCGTGATCGAGAAGATGCGTCAGCCAGCCAAGCCGCACTGAAGTTGCAACCGCCAGGGCCGGTCGCGCCATGGCAAGCGATGCCCTGCTTCCGACTTCTCGTCCTGTCTCTTGATCTCGTCTCATCGGCGTCATGTCGGTAAAGCGTGTTCTTCAGGTCAAGCTGCGCACGATTTATGGATACAATGCGACCCGATCGCGTTGTGATCAAGAGACCGAGCTTCTCGTCGGAAGAGAGCCTTCACGCTGCGGATCGCGCGCGAAGATGTGCCAAAATTCACAAACGGACGGCGTGCAATGCGCCGTCCGTTCCCTTTTTCGTCCGTCGATTCCCATGTCCGTCACCTCCCGCGCGCACTGGCAACTGCACTTCTGCGTGCTGCTGTGGGGTTTCACCGCGATTCTCGGCAAGCTGATCACGCTGAGCGCCTTGCAATTGGTGTGGTGGCGGATGCTGCTGGTGACCGTGTCGCTGCTGCTGCTGCCGAAGGTCTGGCACGAACTGCGCACGATGCCCCCGCGTCGCATCGCGGCCTACGCTGGCATTGGCGTGCTGGTGGCGCTGCACTGGTTGACGTTCTATTCGGCGGTGAAGCTCGCCAATGCTTCGGTCGCGGCCACTTGCATTGCGCTCGCGCCGGTGTTCCTGGCGTTGATCGAGCCGCTGATCGTCGGGCGCCGGTTCGAACCGCGGGAACTGCTGCTCGGCGTCGCCGTCGTGCCCGGCGTGGCGCTGATCGCGGGCGGCGTGCCCGCGGACATGCGGCTCGGCGTCTGGGTAGGCGTGATCTCGGCGGTCTTCTGCGCCATCTTCGGCGCGCTCAACAAGCGGATGGCCGAGCGCGGCAGCGCGCTGACAGTAACCTGCCTCGAACTCGGCGCGGGCACCGCGTTTCTGACGCTGGTGACCGCGTTCTGGCACGGCGAGGGTACGTTCGTGATCCCCGACGTGCACGACGCCGCGCTGCTGCTGGTACTGGCGCTGGCCTGTACCCTGCTGCCGTTCGCGCTGGCACTGGCGGTGCTCCGCAAACTTTCCGCGTACACCGTGCAACTGACCACCAACCTCGAGCCGGTGTACGCGATCATCCTCGCCATCCTCCTGCTCGGCGAGCAGCATCAGCTCGACGCGTGGTTCTACGGTGGCGTGGCGATCATCCTGGCCGCGGTGTTCCTGCATCCGCTGCTGGTGCGCCGACCCCCGAGTAAGCCGCCCGAAGCCGTGTTGGGCACGGCAGAGTCCAAGGCCATCGAGTAAGCCGCGCGTCCGCCAACCTGGCCGCGAACCGACGTGAGCGTGGGGTTCCGGGTTACGTTCCTTCGCCCTGGCCGCTTGGACTACTCCTGCTTCTTCGCGAGCGGCGCCGCGCCCTCCTGCTTCTTGGTATCCGGCGACACCAGTCCGTGCGTCGCGGCATCCGGCTGCGGCAGCTCCTGATTCCTGGCGGCGGGCGACGCCGCTTGCGGCATTTGGACATTGTCAGTCATGTCACCACCCTCTTCTTGCACGCCCGGGATACAACGCCGCCCGTGCTTCGACGTATTGCGACACCCAACACGCGCGGGGTACCGCGCGCGTGGCTTCATGCACCCGCGCCACCACCCGGTTTGGGCGATGGCGGCGGCAAACCGACCTTGCGGCAAAACGCGGTGAAGCGCGGATCGCTCCGGTAAGCGAGCAGGAATGGATCGTAAAGCAGGTTCGAAACGCCGGGGTCGCGGTTGACCCACGCGCGCTCCAGCCACTCGAACATAGGATCCGGCTGTTTGCGCAACGCGTAGATTTGGGCGATCTGATAAGCGTAGCCGTCGCCGTACTTCGCGATCACGTCGTGCAGCGCCGCATCGGCCGTCATCGGGTCGCCGCCGATCTGCCGCGACATGGCCAGCGCGATATCCCGCCACGAGCCCGGCGGTCCTCCCTCCGCGGCCTGCAGCGCGGCCGCTGCATCGCCGCGCTGGATGGCAATCGCGGCGAGGGTTTGGTGGAAGCTCGCGCCGTTCGGCTGCAACGCGATGGCCTTGTCGATGGCCTCCCGTGCTTCATCGAGGCGATCGACCACGGAATAGTACGTCGCCAGCGTCTCATACCAGGTGGCGTGCAACGGATCCTTGTCCAGCGCACGCCGTTTCAACTCGATCGCCTGCTCCGGATGGCCAAGCGTCGCCACCAGGCTGGCCAGCCAGCTCATCGCATTGCCGTCGTTCGGCGCCAGTTGCAGCGCGCGGCGGAACTCGGCTTCCGCGCCCTTCCAGTCGAAATCCGCCCACGACAGCAGGACGCCGCGCGCGACGTGGGCATCGGCCAGATCCGGATCGAGCGACAGCGCGGTGTCGGCCGAGGCGCGCGCCTCGGCGTACGCATGCTGCATCGCCGGTCCCTCGAGGAACGCGCCGCCCAGCATCGTCCATGTGACGGACAACGCGGCGTAGGCGCTCGCGTACTGCGGATCGATCCGCACCGCATCCCGGTAGTGCCTGATCGCGGTGCGGTCGTCGGCCTCGCTGCTGCGCGCGTGGTAGAAATTGCCCTGCAGGAAGGCGTTATATGCCTCCAGATTGCCGCCCGGCGGTTGGTCGGTGGCGGCAAGTACCTTGCCCAGCAAGGTGGCGCGCAACGACCCCGCCACCGAGCGCGCGATGTCCGACTGCACCTCGAAGATGTCCTTCAACTCGCGGTCGTAAGTCTGCGACCAGATCACACGGCTGTCCGCTGCCGAGATCAGGGTAGCGACGATGCGCACGCGCTGGCCCTCCCGGCGCACGGTGCCCTCCAGCAGGTTCGTGACGCCGAGTTTCGCGCCAATGCCGCGGCTGTCGCTCAGATCGCCGCGGAAGCGGAACGCGGAATTGCGACCGATCACCTTGAGTTCCGGCACCTGGCCGAGCATCGCGATCAGGTCCTCGGACAGGCCGTCGGAAAAATACTGATCGCTCGCGTCACCATTTTCGTTCAACAGCGGCAATACCGCCACCGATTTTTCCAGACCCGCCGCGCCGTCGCGCTGGCGGACGACGGTATTGGCCAGCAGCAGCACCACGATCACGCACAGCACCGCGATGATGGCGTAATCCAGTCGCCTGCCGGTTTGCCATCGGATCGATGTCGCCCGCGGCACCTCGCTCTCGAGCTTCAGGCCATCGGGCGTCAGCTCGTAATACCAGGCGAACGCAAGCACGAACGGAAACCCGATCACCGCTGCGACCACGATCAGCCGCACCAGCCAGTCGGCGATGCCGAAGAATGGGAACACCTGGGTGGCGACTTGCACGATCAGCCACGCAACGGCGGCATACAGCGTGCCCGCGCGAAACACATTGCGGCGCCTGAGCTCGGCCAGGAACCTCATCACCGCGCCACCTCGGCGGCAGTCACCTGCGCTGGAGTATACGCCCCGCATCACGCCACCTCGCGTGTCCTCGCACACCTATACTTCCGGGAAACGAGGTCAGGATTACACATTGGGCGTGCGATGAGTTCGATCGAGCCAAACCGGGGCCTGTCGACGGCCCGCACGCAACGCATCCGCGAAGACCGCAGGGAAGAAATCCTCGACCGGGTGATCGAGGAAACCCCGGTCGCGCTGGTCTACAACGGCAAGTCATTCGCGGTGATGATGGCGACGCCGCGCGACCTCGGAGATTTCGCGCTTGGATTCGCGCTGGCCGAAGGCATCGTCGCAAGCCCCGCCGAGTTCGAGCTGGTGGACGTGCTGAAAATCGAACGCGGCGTCAGCCTGCAGGGGTTGATTCCGCACCGGTGTTTCACCGCCCTGCAGCAGCGCCGGCGCAGCCTCGCCGGTCGCAGCGGCTGTGGCCTGTGCGGGATCGAATCGCTGGAGGATGCGGTGCGCCCCACGCCCGCCGTGGCTTCGACGTTGCGGCTGGAACGCGCCGCCATCGCCGCCGGCATGCGTGCCCTGGAGGGGCGGCAACCGCTCAATGCGGTCACGGGCGGCGCCCACGCCGCGGCCTTCATCACATCCGACGGAAGCGCGATCGTGCGCGAAGACGTCGGCCGCCACAACGCACTCGACAAGCTGGTCGGCGCGATCGCCGCGACCGTGCATGACCGCGACACGCTGTTGGCGCATACGACCGCGGGGTTCCTTGCGATCACCTCGCGCGCATCGTGGGAGATGGTGCACAAGGCCGCACACGCCGGCGTCGCGGTGATCGTCGCAATCTCCGCGCCCACCTCGATGGCGATCGAAGCCGCGAGGACCTCCGGCATCACCCTGATCGCGTTCGCACGCGACGAGGCGATGAACGTCTACACGCACACGGAACGCGTGACCTGATCCGGCCGCGGGCGCCGCGCGGAAGGCTCAGCCTTTGGCGTCCTTCTTGGCGTGCTTCTCCGCGCGCTTTTCCTTCAGCGATTTCTGCGGCTTCTTCTTGGCTTCCTTCTTTTTCTCGAGACCTTTCATGAGCTGCTCCGGTTGGCGGTGGACCCCAAGGGTGTGCTGACGGGTGCAAAGATGCGACAGTCCGCGAGGATTGGCAAGAGGCCGCCTGCAATCGCCGGGATGGTACCCGCGCCGACGCCCGGTCACTACACTCGGCGATCCCCCTTCGATGCAGGAACGCCGCACATGTCCGATCGCGCAACCACGCCACCGATCCTGGTGATGATGGGCGCCTCCGGATGCGGCAAGACCACCGTCGGTCGCGCGCTCGCCACGCGTCTGGGCTGGACCTGGCGCGAGGGCGATGAATTCCACCCGCAGGCCAACCTCGAAAAGATGCAGGCGGGCATCCCGCTGGACGATGCCGACCGCGTGCCCTGGCTCACGGCGATTGGGCACTGGATGGATGCGCAAGCGCACGACGGCGAACCTGCAGTGATCGCGTGCTCGGCCCTGAAACGCAGCTATCGCGATTCGCTGCGCGATGGCCGCGCGCAGGTATGGTTCCTGTACCTGCGCGTATCGCGCGCCGAGCTCGAACGCCGGGTGCAGACGCGTCATCATCCGTACATGCCCGCCTCGCTGCTGGACAGCCAACTGGCAGCGCTGGAAGAGCCGCAGCCGGACGAACCGCGCAGCATCACGATCGAAGCCGGCGGCAGCGTCACGCAGACGGTCGCGGCCGCGATGCGCGAGCTTGGCGCGCGCGATAGGGTTGGATCGACAGGAGAGAACCGATGAACGTTGACCCCAAGGAAACCGCCTGCACCGTCATCCCGAGCCTGCGCTATCGCGACGCGCCGGCGGCGATCGAGTGGCTGTGCCGCGCGTTCGGTTTCGAACGACACGCGGTGTACGCGGACGGCAACGTGGTCCACCACGCACAGCTCACCTTCGGCAACGGCATGATCATGCTCGGCTCGGTGGACAATGCGTCAGCCTGGGGCAAACGCATCGCCCAGCCGGACGAAATCGGCAGCCGCGAAACTCAGGCGTGCTATGTGGTGGTGGCCGATTGCGCCACGCACTGCGCGCGCGCGAGGGCCGCGGGCGCCGAGATCGTGGACGAACTCGAGACCCGGGACTACGGCGGCAGCGGCTACAGCGCGCGCGATCCGGAAGGACACATTTGGTCGTTCGGTGATTACGATCCGTGGACGGAACACCCGGCGTGAAAGCGTCCGACGCCCCCATCACCGACGATCTGGGCGATACGCGCAGTGCGCGCATCAAGATCGGCATCGGCGGCTGGAACTTTCCGCCTTGGCGCGACAACTTCTATCCGAAAGGCCTGCCGCAGCGGCGTGAGTTGGAATACGCCAGCCGGCGCCTGGCCACGCTCGAGATCAACAGCACGTTCTATCGCGCTCAGACGCCGAAAACTTACGCCAGATGGCGCGACGAGACGCCACCGGGATTCGTGTTCTCGCTGAAGGCGCCGCGACGGATCACCGAGGTGCGCAGGCTCGTGGATGCAGGCGCACAAGTCCGCGGCTTCGTGTCCGGAGGATTGGCCGAACTCGGCGACCGGCTCGGCCCGATCGTATGGCGGTTTCCGCCACCACGCACGTTCGAGCACGACGACTTCGCGGCGTTCCTGGATCTGTTGCCAGACGCGGTGAATGGACACCCATTGCGGCACGCGCTGGAAGCGCGGAACGAAAGCTTCCTGTGCGAAGAATTCCTGGAATTGGCACGCGCACGCGGCGCGGCCTGCGTGTTCACCGATTCGGCGGAATATCCGAACGTCGCGGACCTCACCGGCGATTTCGTGTATGCGCGATTGATGCGCAGCCGCGAATCCGAGCGCGACGGCTATCCGGCGGAAGAGCTCGCTGCCTGGGCCGAGCGCACGCGGCGATGGCACGAAGGCGGAGAGCCGCAGGATCTGCCGCGCGTATCGCGTGAAGGCACGACCGGCTCCGCGAAGCGCGACGTGTTCGTTGATTTCATCAGCGCGGCCAAGGCGCGCAATCCCGCCGCGGCGATGGCGCTGCAAAGGCGGCTCGCGTGAAGCGCTTTGCCATCGCCCTTCTCTCTGCAATGTTGTTGGGCGGCTGTGCGAGCGCTTCGCCTTCGAAGCCGGCCGCATTCGTACCAACGCAGAGGCACCCGCCCGCACCGACCACGACGAGTCCACAGCCGGCCGCACCTGTTCCTGTTCCACCCACGACACTCGCGGCGTCCATCGACGCGTACATCGCGCAACCGCAGTTCGAACGGGCCGACTGGGGCATCGCGGTGCGCTCGCTGGACACCGGCCGGGTGCTGTACACGCACAACGCCGACCGGCTGTTCGTGCCGGCATCCAACGTCAAGCTGTTCACGGCGGCGTTGGCGCTGGACACGCTGGGCAGCACGACCCGCATCGCGACCACGCTGTACGCCACCTCCACGCGCGTCGATTCCCGCGGAATCCTGCACGGCGACCTGATCCTGTATGGGCGCGGCGACCCGTCGCTGGGTATGCAGGGCGTTTCTTCCGACTGGGCCGACCGTTTCGCTGCGGCGCTGGCGCAACGCGGCATCAAGCGCGTACGCGGCGACCTGATCGCCGACGCGACGTATTTCTCCGGAACCCCGGTCGGCAGCGGCTGGGAGGCCAATGACCTGCAAACCTGGTTCGGCGCCGCGCCATCCGCGCTCGACGTGGAAGGCAACCTCGTCAAGGTGGAAGTCGCGCGCGAGGGACGCCGCTGCTGCATGCTGCGCCTGACGCCCGAGGCAGCCGGCGTGGTCGTCGTCAACCGTACCGCGGACTCGCAGGATGATCCGCTGGGCCTGTACCGGCCTCCGGGTTCCTCGACGCTGTACGCGATCGGCCAGCTGCCGACCCGCACGCGCCGGCACACCTACCTGCTCTCGATGCCCGATCCGGCACGCGCCGCCGGCAACCTGTTGCGCGAGGCAGTGGCCCGCCAAGGCATCGTCCTGGATGGCGCGGTCAAGGTGCTGCGCTGGCCCGATTCCGATCCGGCCCTGACACGGTCCACGACCCAGGCCATCGCAGCGATCGATTCGCCGCCCATCGCACAGCTCGTCGACCACATGCTGAAGCACTCCGACAACCTGTATGCGCAATCCCTGCTGCTGCAAATCGGCGTGGCTGCGGCGCAACATCACGACTGCGATCTGCCGCGGCGCCCCGACACCAGTGTCGCGTGGGCACTTTGCGCCCTGCGATCCCGGCTGACGCGAGCCGGCATTTCGCCGAGCGCGGTGCTGCTGAGCGAAGGCAGCGGGCTCGCCCGCCGCGACCTGGTCACCCCGAATGCGTTCGTGCGATGGCTGGCCTGGGCGATGACGCAGCCATGGGCACCCGACCTGCGCAACGCGCTGCCGGTCGCCGGAATCGATGGCACCCTGCAATTCCGTTTCCGCGATGGCACCGCCGCCGGCAACTTGCAGGCCAAGACCGGCACCTTGAGCCACGACTACACGCTGACCGGTTTCGTCACCGACCGGGCCGGCGAACGACTGGTCTTTTCGCTGATGCTGAACCGTTATCCACGCTGGCAAGTGGCCCGCGAATACCCATCGGCGCCCCCGCCCCAACACGCACTCGACGCGATCGCCACGATGCTGGCAAACGACGGGGTGAACTGACGAAGGCCGGAGCCGGCAAGGCAGGAACTGGCAGGAATGCCGGCTCCGTCGCTGCGCTCCTTGAGCCGGCCTACGCAACTTTCCCCCCGCGTTCACGAAAGAGCTTTTTGACACGGATGAACACGGATAAGAGCGGATCAAAAAGCAAATCGGTCGTGTGCATCCGCGGGCGATGCCCTTCGGGCCACGCTGACCAAACGGTCTTTCTTGCCACGGTCTGCACGCACCAAGACCGGTATCCGCTCTTGTCCGCGACAAACGCTTTTCGGGTTTTTCGCAAGCGTCCTCAGTTCGGGTAGGCCGGCTCCGGCCTTCGGCCTTGAGCCGGCCTACGCAACTTGTTTGCGCCGTCAGGGCACGATGACCGAGCGCGTGCAGCCATGGAAGCCGGCGAGCGCGTCGAGGCACCGGTTGATCTCGGCCGCATCCAGTGGCAGGCGGTCCGCGATCACGTGCTGCAGGTCGAGCATGCCGCTGGCCGCGAACCGCATGAGCGTTACCAGTTCGCTGCGAAGGTGGTCCGAGACGCCAATGATCTCGGCTTCGCGGTTGATGACGTTGGCGTAGCTGTCCACCGCAAACGGTTCGCCCGAAATGCCGGCCAGCGCGATGCGGCCTCGCACCGCGAGCGAAGCCAACGCCTGCTGCTGGACTGCAGGCACCCCGGTCAATTCCAGTGCCACATCCACGCCTTCTCCGTGGGTGGCCGTGCGCAGCTGCCGGTCCGGAGCGCCATCGGCCGGGTCGATCGGGTGTGCATGGTAGACGGCGGCAACGGCGAGTTTGTTCCGGTCGATGTCGACCGCGAACACCTCGGCGGCCCCGCTGGCGCGCGCCAGCTGCACCGCGGACATGCCCAGGCCCCCGACTCCGAATACCGCGACGGTATCGCCCGGCGCGCAGCGCGCCTTGCGCAATGCGTGAAACGCCGTGGCGCTTGAGCACATCATGATCGCGGCCTCGGCCATACCGACCGTATCGGCGATGGGTATCGCGTTGCGCGCCGGAGCGATGACGTACTCGGCGTAGCCGCCGTCAACATGCTTGCCGAGCATGCGCCCGCTGTGGCAGAACTGCTCGAGGCCACGGGCGCAGTATTCGCAGCGGCCGCAGGTAATCAGGTAATGCAGCGCGACGCGATCGCCCACCGTCAGACCCGTGACCGACGCTCCGAGGCTGTCGACGGTGCCGGCGACCTCGTGACCGGGTGTGATCGGCACCTTGCCGACGCTGCCCATCCCGTCGCGATAGTGCACATCCGAGTGGCAAACGCCGGCGGCTTCCACCTTGATGCGGATCTCGCCGTCGCCAGGCTCGGGCAGCGGCACCTCGCGCGCCTGCAATGGCTTGCCCTGTTCGATGATTTGTATGGCTTGCATGGGATTGCCTTGCGATGACGAAATACGGGGGAGTCGCCGTCACGATGGCGTCGTACGGTCGACCCGGCGCCGGACGGTATCTGCGCAGATCGCCGGCGGTCGTTCATGTCGAAACAGTACAACCGCGGCTACCGCTGCGGTCAACGCGACGCAGCCGAAGAACCCGAGCGCCCGCGGAAACCCCCATCGCAGCGCCACCTGGAACAGCAAGCTGCCAAGGCCGAACCCGATGAACAACGAAAACGCCATCAAGGCCACGGCTTGGCCCTTGGCACCGTGCAGATCGGTGGCAATACCCGCCAGCAAGGGTTGGGTGAGGTCGAATCCCAGCGACAACATGACGATGGCAGCCTGCACCGCGGCCAGCGGCAGTACCGGTACCAGCACCAGCGCGCAGATGCCGGTCAGGGCTACCCCGGCAGGAATGATGCGGGCGCGGCCGTAACGATCGGCCAGCTTGCCGATCAGCGGGCCGAACAGCAGGCCCGGGATGCCGTAACCCAACAGCACCAAACCAATATGCGTTTCATCCAGTCCGAAACGTTGGTGCAGGTAAACCCCGAGCCAGGTGAACACCCCCGATTGCAGGATGGCGTTGAGCAACACGTAGCCGTAGGTGCGCTCGGCACGAGGTTGCGCCAACAGGTTGACATAGCCTCGCACCACCATCGTCCACGCTGGCGGCGCATCCGGTCGGGCCGTGCGGGGGAAGGCGTGTGTTCCGAACCCAACCACGACGACCACGGCCGCGATTCCCGCCACCACGAGGAACAATCCACGCCACCCGACCATGGGCTCCAGCAACGCGCCCACCGCGGCCCCGGTTGCCGTGCCGCCGGCAATGGAACCGAACAGCCAGCCAACCGCGCGACCGCGGCGGTCGTAGGGAATCACGTCGCCGATCAGCGTCAGCCCGATTGGCACGACCCCAGCCGCCACGATGCCGGTAACGACACGCCAGCCGATGAACTCGCCGATCCCGTGCGCCGTCGCTGTCGCCGCCGTGACCAGGCAGAACATCGAGAGCGCGCCGAGGATCACGCCGCGTCGCCCAAGCCGATCCGACAGCGGTCCGGCGAACAGGATCGAGAGTCCCTGCGGGACGACATAGGCGGGTATGGCCAAGCCTACCCAACCAACCTGGCTATGGAACACCACGGCCAGGCGCGGGATCAGGGGCGCGACCATGAAGGTTTGCGCGAACACCAAAAACGCCGCGCTGCAAATGACCGGCAACAGCCAGCGTGGCGCGACCGCCTGGGCGGGCGGCAAGGGGCACGGAGCTGCAGGCATCAGCCGGCCTGGCAGTGGTGTAAGTAGTGCCGCGCAACACGTATCCGGTTGCCGCACAGCGCACTCGAGCACCAGCGACGACGCGGGTTTCGGACGAGAAACTGCAACCGGCAGCCGGGGTTCGCGCATTCGCGCACGCTGTCGGACTGTGGCCCCGTCAGCAACCTGATCGCGTCGTTGGCCAAGTCGCGCAGCAATGCATTGCATCGGGCGCCGCGTGGTGGTGGGACCAGCACGGGTCCGGATGCAGCCCATGCCAACCGCGCATTGCCGGCCGCCGCAAACGCCGCGTTCAGCGCGTGCAAATCGACCCGCCCGGGGCGCGTATGCCCGCGACGCGCGCGCAACAAGCGGTCGACCACGTCGCGTAGTGCACGGACTGCCCGCAGGTCCTCGCTGTCCGCGGAGCCCGTCCACGCGACCCGCCCGCGCTCGGCGTGCAACCAACCGGAGAACGCCGACGGCGTATCCAGCAGGTCGACCTCGTCGCCATCGCGTCGTATCCGGGTGTTCACCAGATCCAACGCAAGTGGTTCACCCAGCAGCGGGAAGTGGGATTCAACGGACACGCATGTGCACCTGAGTGAAACGGCTCGACATCAAACTAATGGAAGTATACATTAGGAGATCAACGCAGCACAGTTCCGTTTGCGATCGCAGCGGCAGCGACAGGTTGCGTACATCGCGCACGACCGCCAGGTTGTCGGTCCCGGCGACTGCAGCGCGGCTGCACAGCAAAGGAGAACAGCATGGGCAAGCGTCTCGGCATTTACGTGTTCGATGGTGCGGAAGTCATCGACTTCACCGCACCTTTTGGTGTATTCGCGGTCGCGCAGCGGCTCGACCCCGAGCTGGACGTGTTCCTGATCGGCGATACGGTCGGGTCGGTGGAAGCTACCGCGGGGCTGAAGGTCACGCCGCGCTATGCGCTCGATGATCACCCCGACATGGACGCCTTCCTGATCCCGGGTGGCATCGGTACGCGCCGCGAAATGCACAACGGGCGCCTGATCGAGTTCGTCCGCAGCCTGCCCGCGAAGACCTTGCGGATCAGCGTGTGCACCGGCGCATGGATCTACGGCAAAGCCGGGATCCTCGACGGCCTGAAGGCGACCAGCCGCAAGAACGGCGATCCGTCCGAAAAACTGGTGCCGATCGACCGTTTGGCCCAACTCGCGCCGAAATGTTCGATCGACCGGCACCGGATCGTCGATCAGGGCTCGGTCATCACGGCTGGCGGCATCTCGTCCGGAATCGAGACCGGCCTGTACCTGCTGCTGCGCTTCGGCCACGACGAGGCGTTCGTGGACGGCGTCGCGAAGATCATGGAGTACGAGCGGCAATGGGAATTGATGAAGC
>JBOHYT010000152.1:0-3107 GCA_050738055.1 Rhodanobacteraceae bacterium | reverse complement strand
GAAGACATCACCGGCCGCATCCTCGATCTGATCGCCCCGGTCGGGCGCGGCCAGCGCGGCCTCATCGTCAGCCAGCCCAAGGCCGGCACGACCATGATGCTGCAGAACGTCGCGCAGGCGCTGGTGCACAACCACCCCGATGTGCACCTGATCATCCTCTTGATCGACGAGCGGCCGGAAGAAGTCACCGAAATGCAGCGCCGCGTGCGCGCCGAAGTGGTTTCAAGCACTTTCGACGAGCCCGCCGTGCGCCACGTGCAGGTCGCCGAGATGGTGATCGAGCGCGCCAAGCGTCTGGTCGAGCACAAGAAGGACGTGGTGATCCTGCTCGACTAGATCACCCGCCTCGCGCGCGCCTACAACACCGTGGTGCCGTCATCCGGCAAGGTGCTCACCGGCGGCGTCGATGCCAATGCGCTGCAACGTCCGAAGCGGTTCTTCGGCGCCGCGCGCAACGTCGAGGAAGGCGGTAGCTTGACCATCCTTGCGACTGCACTGATCGACACCGGCAGCAAGATGGACGAGGTGATCTACGAGGAATTCAAGGGTACCGGCAACATGGAAGTGCACCTCGACCGTCGCATCTCCGAGAAGCGCGTGTATCCGTCGATCAACATCAACCGCTCCGGCACCCGCCGCGAGGAACTGCTGATTCCGCCGGACATGCTGCAGAAGATCTGGATCCTCAGGAAACTGCTGCACCCGATGGACGAGCTGGCCGCGATGGAATTCATGCTCGACAAGATGAAGAACACCAAGACCAACGAGGAATTCTTCAACGCGATGAAGCGGTAGAGCCGGGACTCGGGAATCGGGAATCGGGAATCGGGAATCGGGAATCGGGAGCAGCATAAACTTTGTCGTCATTTCGGGGCCGTTCGCGGCTTTTTCGCGAACGGAACCCGGAATCCACCGTGATTTTGCGGATCATTAAAGTGGATTCCGGGTTCTGCGCTGCGCGCAGCCCCGGAATGACCATAAAGTTTGGACTCTTCCCGATTCCCGATTCCCGTCCCCCGATTCCCGTCTCTCGATTCCCGGCATTCCATGCGCATCTGCGTCTACTGCGCCTCCAGCAACCAGGCGGATCCTCGCTTCCGTGAAGCGGCATTCCGGCTCGGCGAGTTGCTCGCCGAGGGCGGCCACCAGCTCGTGTACGGCGGCGGCTCGACGGGCTCGATGGGCGCGCTCGCCGACGGCGCATTGTCGAAGGGCGGCGAGGTGACCGGCGTGATCCCTCGCTTCATGGCCGATCTCGAGTGGCAACATCCGGGCATCGGCAACATGCAGGTCGTCGAGGACATGCGCGAGCGCAAGCACCGGCTGCTGACGGATTCCGACGCGGTGATCGCGCTGCCGGGCGGGTGCGGCACGCTGGAAGAACTGTTCGAAGCGATCACCCTGAAACGGCTCGGGATCTATTTCAATCCGATCGTGCTGCTCGACACACTCGGCTACTGGCGGCCGCTGGACGCGTTCCTGCATCAGGTGATCGAGCAGCACTTCATGAATCCCGAACACGCCGAGATGTGGACACGCGTGGCCGAACCCGGAGACGTGTTGCCGGCGATCGCCCATGCGCCCAAATGGGACGAGCACGCGCGTGATCGCGCGGTGGTGCGATAAGCGCGTGGCCCGGATCCAGCGAAGCGCGCTCCGGGATTGAATGCTGCAAGGCACGGCCGCCATTGCCCGCTGCCCGATCGCGGCAGACATTGCCGCGCTACCGGCTTCAAGAAACTGGCGCGCCCGGCGGGATTCGAGCAGCACGGTCTGGTCGGGCCGCCTGCCCCACGGCCTTGGCGAGCTGACTGTGCTGCCTCACCGGCGCCCGCAGCGGTGACGTCGGCCGCCAGTTCCGTATTGGCTTGACCGTACGTGCTCAGCTACCATCCCCCGGCCTGATATATGGCAACCGCGATTCTGCCGCCACGGGATGGACGCTCGGTTCGCGGTTGCGACAGGCGGTCGCCTTCGCCATCGTACTTGCGCTGCAGACGCGTGCCACGCCAGCCACGGATCGCTGCTCATGATCGACGTCGATGCACTGCTCGAACCGATTTCCGAAGAGGCGCCCTGCGGGGAGGATTTGTCGTTCTCGATGGATTTTGACGACATCCAGGAATCGCGCCGGAGCGACGACGCCACGCTCGACCAGGGCGAATGGATCACCGACCTCAAGACCGCGGACTGGCCGGGGGTCTCCCGGAAGTGCGAAGACTTGTTGGGCGCCCGCAGCAAGGACCTGCGCCTCGCCGCATGGCTGGCCGAGGCATGCACCCGCATGCAGGGCTTCGCCGGGCTTGCGCAGGGCTATCGGCTGGTGGCCGGCGTGTGAGCGTTACTGGGACTCCGTGCACCCGGAAGCCGATGCCGAGGATCAGGAACTGCGCATCGGCAACCTGAGCTGGCTGCTGGTGCAGTCGATCCACTGGATTCGCGCCATACCGCTCACCGATTCACCGAGCGGACGTTTTGACGCCAGCGCCGTGGAGCTGGCTGCGCGCGCCCACTCGACGGACGCCACGGGCGCGGACAACCATCCCGACGCCGCACTCATCGAGGCCGCCCGCGCGGACACGCCGTTCGAGTTCTACCAGCAGCTGGCCGCGGGCGTGCCGCAGGCCCGGGAGGCCTTGCACATGCTGGAAGCCGTGGTCGATGCGCAGCTGGGCCAGGAGGGCCCAAGCTTCACCGCCACGCGCGACGCACTGGATGACGCGGGTGCGATCGCACTGCGCATGGCTGCTGCCGCCGGCGTCGTGCTCGAGGGCGTGGCCGCCACGGCGCTTTCCAACGGCGGGAGCGATGATATGGGACCGGCCACACCCCTGCGCGCGGATGGCGAGATCACCACGCGTCGGAAAGCGTTGCTGCAGTTGCGCCGCGTCGCGGAATTTTTCCGCCGCACCGAGCCACACAGTCCGGTCGGCTATCTCGCAGACCGCGCGGCGCACTGGGGCAACATGCCGCTGCACGTGTGGTTGAAGGCCGTGCTGAAAGAGAATCCTGCGCTGGCCCAGCTCGAGGAACTGCTTGGCGTGGGTACCGACGAGCCCGGCAGCGGCGCGCGCAGCAACGAGGGCAACTGATCGCCGCGAGGCAGC
>JBOHYT010000151.1:0-14055 GCA_050738055.1 Rhodanobacteraceae bacterium | reverse complement strand
CACTCGCTGTCGGCACAGTGGGAACACACCGTGGTCGTCACCGACGACGGGTTCGAGATCTTGACGCCTTGGCCGGATGGGTGAAGGCGGGGAATCGGGAATGGGGAATCGGGAATCGTGGAAGCCGGCATCGCGGAGCGGGTGGCGGCGCTTGCTGACATGGTTCGTGCAATGTCGGTGTGCACGCCCGTTCCGTGACTGCTGTAATGGCGTGTACGGCGCCGCGGTTTGAATCCGCGCTGGAGTCGCTGGTGTCGATTCCCGATTCCCCATTCCCGATTCCCGTGCCACCGCGGCTCCCCGCGGCGATGCCGCGGGCGGGCGTGTCTGACGACGCACGCGCAGCGCTGCGGCAACTGCTCGAAGACCACGCCCGCGCGCTGACCACGGCATTCCGCGAAGGCGTCGATGCGTCGACCCTGGCGCACGCGCGCGCCCGCGTGGTCGACATGGTGTGTGCGCACGCATGGTTTGCCTACCTCGGTGAATCCGATCGGATGGCGCTGTTCGCCGTGGGCGGCTTCGGGCACGGCGTGCTGTTTCCGTATTCGGACGTGGACCTGCTGGTGTTGCACGATCCCGATCCGGAGTCCGTGCAGGTTCGGGCCCTCGAGGTCTTCTTCGCCTGCCTGTGGGACATCGGCTTGAAGCCCGGACAGGCGGTGCGCACACCAGCGCAGTGTCGGGAAATCGCGGCCGCCGACGTCGGCGTGTTCACCAGCCTGCTGGATGCGCGACGGCTGGCGGGGGCAGAACGCTTCGACGCCGAATTGCGTGGGATCCTGACCGACCCGTCGCTCTGGCCGCCGGGTGCCTACCTGGCGGCCAAGCTGCAAGAACGCGCCCAGCGCCACGCGCGTTACGACGACACCACGCACAACCTCGAGCCGGACCTCAAGGATGGCCCCGGCGGACTCCGCAACCTCGACCTCATCCGCTGGCTCGGCAAGCGACTCGTCGGCGTGGACGATCTCGATGGGCTGGTGCGCGCGAACCTGCTCGAGGCGAGCGAGCGCGACGGCTTGCGCGAAGCACGCGCGGTGCTGCGCCGAGACCGCTACGGCCTGCACCTGGAAGCTGGGCGCGCCGAGGAGCGGTTGCTGTTCGACTGGCAGCGCGCGCTGGCAGCCCGGCTCGGCTACGAGGATGTCAACACCGTCGGCAACGAGGCGGTCGAGCACTTCATGCAGGATTACTTCCGCGCGGCCGGCGCCACCGAGCGGTTGCTGGTGCAGTTGCTGGAACGCCTCCAGGAAACCCTGCACCCGCTGCCGCCGCCGGTCGACCTCGACGCGAACTTCGTGTTGCGCGGCAGCCGCCTGGAAGTGCGCGATTCTGGCTGGCTGCTGGGTGCGCCCGAGGGCCTGATCGAGGTGTTCGTGCGACGCTTCGACGTGGAGGGGTGCACCGGAATCACGGCGGCGACGATGCGCGCGGTGGAACACGCACTGGTTGCCCAGGGTACCTCGTTGTCGCGGAACCCCGAGGTGCTGGCCGCGTTCGCGGCGCTGCTCAGGCGCGGTGCGCAGGCGGTGCGTGTCCTCGATGCCCTGAACCGGCACGGAATCCTGGCGGCGATCCTGCCGCCTTTCGCGCGCGTGGTCGGGCGCATGCAGTACGACCTGTTTCATGTGTACACGGTCGACGAACACACCCTGCGCGTGCTGCGCAACATCGCGCGTTACGCGTCGCCGGAAGCCCGCACCGAGCTGCTGCTCGCCTGCGAGGCGTTCGCCAGGCTGGCCAAGCCGGAGTTGCTGCTGCTGGCCGGACTCTTCCATGACATCGCGAAAGGCCGCGGCGGCGATCACTCGCAACTTGGCGAAACCGAGGCGCGCGCGTTCTGCCGCAGCCTTGGCCTTGGCGACGACGACACCGCCGAGGTCGCGTGGCTGGTCCGCTGGCACCTGCTGATGAGCGTTACCGCGCAGCGTCAGGACATCGCCGACCCGGACGTCGTGCACCGCTTCGCCGTGCAGGTGGGCGACTGGACCCGCCTCGACTTGCTGTACCTGCTGACGATTGCCGACATCGCCGGTACCAGCCCGAAGCTTTGGAACTCATGGAAGGACCGCCTGCTTGCAGACTTGTACGTGGCCGCGCGTTATGTGCTGCGCCGCGACCTCGAGCGACCCGCGCGCGCCGAGGTCAGGATCGGCGAGGCGCGCGAACGGACGCTGGCTTTGCTCGCGGAGCGAGCTGTCGGTGGGCAGGCCCGCACGGTACTGGAGCGCTTTCCGGACGCCGCATTGCTTCGCCAACGGCCGGATTCGCTGGCCTGGCAGGTAACCGCGTTGCTGGAAGCGCCGGATGCGCGGACGGTGGTCGCGGTCCGTCCGCCCGACGTGCGCGGCGGAACCGAGGTGTTCGTGTACACCCCGGATCGCGACGGCGTGTTCGCCGCGGCGGTCGCGACACTCGACCGCCTGCGGCTCGACGTCGTCGCGGCGCGGGTGATGAACTCCCGCGACGGATGCGCGCTGGATACCTTCACCGTGCTGGAGGCCGGCTCGCAATCGCCGGTGCACGTCGAGCGCGCGGCCGGATTGCGCGACGCACTGCTGCGTGCGCTGGCCGCGACGACGCTGCGCACCCAATCGGTGCGGCGCGGACTCACCCGGCGGCTGCGCCATTTCCAGCGGCCACCCCGCATCGATTTCCATGGGGAAGACGGCCAGCTCCGCACCCGCCTCGCACTGGTTTGCAGTGACCGACCGGGGCTTCTGGTCGCGATTGCGCAGGCATTCCTGGATACCGGCGTGCGTGTGCACGACGCGCGCATCGCCACGTTCGGCGACCAGGTCGAGGATTTTTTTGAACTGAGCGACCGGCAGGATGCGCCGCTCGATCCGGTGCTGCAGGAGTCGCTGCGCGAAGCATTGCAGCGACGCCTCGCACCCGGCAGCATGGCGTAGCGCCTGTCGGTGCCATCCACCTGGAAGGCTGCGAACGGCGGGGAGTCAAGGCATGCACGATTTGCAACCGACGATCGACGCGGCGTGGGAGCGCCGAACCAGCCTGTCCGCGCCGGATGCGCGGGCGCTTCGGCCGGTTCTGGAAAGGGTGCTCGATGCGCTCGAGGCCGGCCAGTTGCGTGTCGCGAAACCCGACGGGCGCGGAGGCTGGGTGGTGCACGCGTGGATCAAGCGCGCGATCCTTTTGTATTTCCGCGCTCACGGAGTTCGCGTCATGGACGGCGGCCCGATGCTGGCGTTCGACAAGGTGCCGCTGCGCTTCGGCGGGGGCGATGCCGCGGCGTTCGAATCCATCGGCGCGCGGATCGTGCCGGGCGCCTTGGTGCGGCGCGGCGCGTTCATCGGCCGCGACGCGGTGCTGATGCCGAGCTACGTCAACGTCGGCGCGTACGTCGGCGAGGGAGCCATGGTCGATACCTGGGCGACGGTCGGCTCGTGCGCGCAAATCGGTGCGCGGGTGCATCTTTCCGGCGGTGTCGGTATCGGCGGCGTGCTGGAACCATTGCAGGCCAACCCGACTATCATCGAGGACGACTGCTTTATCGGCGCGCGCTCGGAAGTCGTCGAGGGTGTGGTGGTCGAGCGCGGCAGCGTGCTCGGCATGGGAGTATTCCTCGGGCAGTCGACGCGGATTTACGATCGCGCAACCACAGTCGTCTCGTACGGGCGGGTGCCCGCGGGAAGCGTGGTGGTCGCGGGAACGTTGCCCGCGGCGGATAGCTCGCACAGTCTGTATGCGGCGGTGATCGTCAAGCGCGTCGACGAGAAGACGCGCGCCAAGACTTCGATCAATGAGTTGCTGAGGACATGAGACGAAAGCCATTCGTCCGCAAATGAACGCAAATGAACGCGAATAGCGCGGGCAAATATTTGGATATGGGCAACGCTCAGATGCCGTCATTCCCGCGCAGGCGGGAGTCCAGTGCCTTTGCTGTTCCCGACCGAAAGACGCTGGGTCCCCACCTTCGCGGCGACGGCGGGCCCGCAGCAGACGTTCGCTCAGGTTACCCAGTAAGAAGGGTGTTCTCTTGGTTACCGACTTTCGAGTATTTGCGTTCATTCGCGTTCATTTGCGGACAATAAACGTTTTTGATTTTTTTACGGAGCGTACCTCCAATGGCGCACCTGACCCTCTACGGCTTGCCCACCTGCGACACCTGCCGCAAGGCGCGCAACTGGCTGGATCGGTTCGGCGTGGCGTACACGTTCGTCGATTACCGTGCGAATCCCGTTCCGGCAGCAACGCTGAAGGACTGGGCGAAGCAACTCGGCGGTTGGGAAAAACTGGTCAACAAGGCCTCGATTACCTGGCGCAACCTGCTGCCGCAGCGCAAGCACCCCGGAAGCGATCCCGAGTGGACGCTGCTGTTGAAGGAATACCCGGCACTGGTCCGCCGACCGGTCGGGGTGGACAAGGATGGCGGCGTCAGCGTCGGATTCAGCGACAACGCCTTCAAGAAGCGGTTCGCGAAGTGATGTGCGCGTGACCGACCCGCGCGTCCGCCGTTACCTCAGGAACCTGCGCGTCGAACGCGACAATCAGGCGTTGTACGCACGCCTTGCGGCGGTCGCGTCCGATCCGCGACTCGCACGAGCCTACCGGCGCATCGCGGAAGGCGAAAAGGCCAACGCGGCATTCTGGGAGTCGCGAATCACCGGGTTGGGAGCGAAGGTGCCGCCGCCGCGTCCGCGCACGCGGGTGCGCGTGTTGGGTACGCTGGCGCAGTGGTTCGGCACCGGCTTCGTGATGCCGACGGTGGTGCGACTGGAGCACGCCGACCACCTGGAGACGCCGGTCGATCGTGCCGGCCACCGCGACCACTTCGTGGCCGCCGATACGCGGGCGACACGCACGCATCGTCATCGGGCGGCCGGCGGCAACACGTTGCGCGCATCCGTGCTGGGTGCGAACGACGGGCTGGTTTCCAACATCAGCCTGGTGATGGGCATGGCCGGTGCCAACACCGGCAACCACGCGGTACTGCTCGCGGGTCTCGCCGGCCTCGTCGCCGGCGCATGCTCCATGGCGCTCGGCGAATGGCTGTCGGTCAACAGTTCGCGCGAGTTCTACCAGGCGCAGATCACCGAACGCGCCGAGCGGCTGGCGGTGGCGCCGGAGGAGAGCGTGCGCCACATCGCCGGCATCTACCGCGACAAGGGACTCGGGCGCGCCAAGGCCGAGCATCTCGCCGAACACCTGTCGGAAACCCCGCGCACCGCGCTGGACACCGTGGTGCGCGAGGACCTCGGCGTCGATCCGTCGGAACTTGGCGGCTCGGCGTGGAGCGCCGCGATATCCTCGTTCTGCTTCTTCGCGTTCGGCGCGATCTTCCCGGTCGCGCCGTACTTCTTCATCGGCGGGCGCGAGGCGATGTACGCCAGCATGGGTACGACGTTCGCAGGCCTTTGCCTGATCGCGGTCGGCACCTCGCTGTTCACCGGGCGCAATCTCGCATTCTCGATTGCGCGCCAGTTCGTGATCACCGCCGTGGCGGCCGCGATCACCTTTGGCGTCGGACATGTGCTCGGCAACGTGATTACGGGTTGAAGCGCGCGTTGCTATCCTGCGTGGCATGGCCTTTCAGGCGCCTGATTATCGCTGACGCCAAGTGAGCACGGGTGCCAACATCGCCACTAAATGTCGTCATTCCGGGGGCCGCGCCGGCTTTATGGCGCGGCAACCCGGAATCCATTGTTGTTCAACCGAAAGCTCAAGAGCTGGATTCCGGGTTCCGGCCGCAAAAAACGCGGCCGGCCCCGGAATGACAATGGGAAGTAGCTGACGGTCAGGAATAATCAGGTTCAGGCAAGCCCAAAGCCATGTCCGAAATCTTCGATCTCACTTGTGAATTGATCCGACGCCGTTCACTGACCCCGGATGATGCGGGTTGCATGGCGCTGATTTCGGGGCGGCTCGATCGCGCGGGCTTTCGTTGCGAACACCTGCGCTACGCGGAAGTCTCGAATCTGTGGGCGACCCACGGGCAGGCCGGGCCGGTGCTGGTTTTCCTCGGCCATGTCGACGTGGTGCCGAGCGGCCCGGAGGCGGACTGGACATCGGGGCCGTTCGAACCGACCGTTCGCGACGGACGTCTTTACGGCCGCGGCGCGGCCGACATGAAATCCGGCGTCGCCGCGATGGTCGTGGCGCTCGAGCAATTCGTCGCCGCCCATCCGGATCACGCCGGCACGATTGCGTTGCTGCTGACGTCGGACGAAGAAGGCCCGACCAACCTCGACGGTGTGCGTCGGGTGGCCCAGCATTTCCGCGAGACCGGGCAGCGTATCGACTGGTGCGTGGTGGGCGAGCCGTCGTCGAAGGAACGTCTCGGTGACCTGATCCGGGTGGGGCGCCGCGGCTCGCTGTCCGGCACGCTCAGCGTGCGCGGGGTGCAGGGCCACGTCGCCTATCCCGACAAGGCTTCCAATCCCATCCATGCGGTCGTCCCGGCGCTCGCCGAACTCGCCACAACGCGCTGGGACGACGGGAATGCGGATTTCCCGCCAACGTCATTCCAGATCTCGAACATCCACGCCGGCACCGGCGCGCTGAACGTGAGCCCGGGCTCACTGGTCGCGCATTTCAATTTCCGGTTCGGGACCGCCAGCGAGCCCGCCACACTGCGCGAACGCACCGCGTCGATCCTTTCGAAGCACCGCGTCGATCACGCGCTGGAATGGAATCTTTCCGGCGAGCCGTTCCATTCACCGGACGGCGGGCGCCTTCGCGAGACGGTGATTGGCGTCTGTCGTGATCTCCTCGGTGTCCAACCGGAACCCAGCACCGGCGGCGGCACTTCGGATGGCCGGTTCATCGCGCCGCTCGGCGCCGAGGTCGTGGAGATCGGGCCGGTGAACGCCAGCATCCACAAGGTCGACGAACATGTCGCGCTCGTCGACCTGAAAAAATTGCCGGCGATCCACGTTGCCATATGCGAACGGTTGCTCGGCTGATGGCAAACGGCCAGACCGTTGACCGATTTACCCACGAAACCGCGCAGCGCGTCAGCGCTGCCGGCGGTCGCCACCAAGTTGCTCCGCTTCGCCGACGAACTGAGCGCCGCTTTCTCCCTGTTCAGCGTTGTCTCTTGATTACAACTGATCGGAGCCAGCCCGCCACTTGTAAAGCGTATTCTTCAGAGTCGTCATCCCGGCAAAAGCCGGGATCCATTTTGCCGGTGAGGCTCGTCTGTGGACGCGCGACAAGCGCGTTGCCGTTGTGGCATCGGACCTCGGTATCGGTCACGCTGATTGGACGGATCCGCCTCGCTGCAGCACGCGCACCGTTATGGTTCAACTGTCCATCTCACATCGGAAACTGCATGAATCGTCGTGACCTGTTGAAAAGCATCATGGCCGGCGGCATGACGCTCGCTCTGCGTCCGGCGGCTCGTTGCGGCGTACTACATGACCACCACTGCGGACCCGGCTGCGCGCAAGGCCGCGCTGGCGGACGTCGGGCGGATCGTAGCCACGTCACAGCCCGTTCAAGCCACCCACGATCGCTGAACGCAAGCGCAGGAGCCAGTCGCGACGGTCCGCTTCCTGGAAGGTCGGTAAGCAAGGGTGTTGCGAAAGCGCGAACCGCCGTACCGCCAGACGCGGCTTGGGAATGTTCCTGTTTGTTTGCGATCGCCGCTGTCGGCGTCGATCACGGGTTGGGTACCTGCACGCGCGCAACGGTGGTGCCGTCCCTGCCGTCGCGCAGGTTCCATGAAACGACCCTGGCGACGATAGTGCCGCCCGCCGGGTCGGGCAGGACTTTCTCGATCTTCAGCGTCGTGTCCAGGTTGAGCTGGTGGTCGCCGTACTTGTCGGTGATGGTCTGGGCCTTGTCATTGGGTACGCTCCAGCTTTGCGCGGCAAGCGCGTTGTTGAATTTCAGCGACACCGTCTGGTTCACTGCCTTGAACGTGTAGACCGAACCCGGCGACAGCGCGCCGATCGTGAATTCGCCATAGGTGGGGTCGTACTGACTGAGGCTGGCGTAGGTCGTCAGGTGAATCACGCCGACCCCGTGCACCGCCGCCAGGCCGGCCTCGAACGCGGTCTTGACCGCGGCACGCTGCACGGCCTTGTCGGCACCCTTGGCGTACTGCACGTGTGAGTCATTTTCGACCCACTGGTCGACTGGCGGCGCGATGCCGGCGAGGTCGTAATACAGATAGACCATGGTGGGATTGTCGGGATTGGACAGCTCTCCCGTGCGCGCCGCCAGAGTTGCGTCGGCCGCTGCTGGCGTTGCCGCTGCGTTGAGCGGGCGCGCACCGATCTCGGGCGTGGCGACTGCCGACGTGGGCACCGGCGTGGTACCGGAACGGCTGGCCGCGGCGGCCGGCGCAACAGATTTGCCGCAGCCGCCCAGCAGCATGAACATCAGCACGCCGACCGCGGCGCCGATGCTGCCCGCAGGCATGCTTGCTCCAAACGATGGCTTGTGCATGACGTTCTCCTCAAAGTTTCACGGCGTCAGCGTTCTTGGCAGCGTCCTGCACCTGCTTGGCGCGCTTTTGCGCATCCATCGCCTGCAGGCCTTGTTCCGTTGCCGTCAGCGCGCTGTCGCCGCCGGCCTGATCGACGACGCCGACCTGCAGAAGTTGGGCCAAGGCCGGGTTGCTGCGCAACGACTGGATCAGGGCCGCAATGACGATGCCGCAATCCGCCGACAGGTGCATGCCGCTGTCCGGGTCGGAGGCGCCGTTGCATTGGTTGTACAGCGGCGAGGTTTCGGTGATCAGCCGGCCGCGTGGGTCATAGGCCCAGCGCAAGCTGCGATAGTCGCCGCCATCCTGCTTCCAGGTCGGCGTTCCATATTTGGAGATCAGCGATTGACCGACGTTGTCGACGGTCGGATTTTTGCCTTCATCGAACCATTGCTCGCGTGCGGCGCCAATCACCTTTTCCTGGCCCGGCATGCCCATGGTGCTGACGAACCACTTGGATTGCCCGGGCTGCATGTCCTCGCGCCGTGCATTCATGCTGCGGTCCATGGCATTGCGTTCCATTTCCTGGACGATCTGCCGCCCGGTTTTCTGCACACGCGCTTTGGCGAAGCGTGCGCTGAAGCCCTGGCGGACGGTCTGGCCGTAGGACTTGATATCGAAGCCGCGCCCGGTTTCCGGAGTGACCACCAGCAGAGGGTTGCTGCACATCACGGCATTGGCAGCCTGCTCGTAGGTGATGCCGGGACGTACGCCGGCCACGTCGTCCACCGGTGTTCCGGTCGGCGGGGCCGGGATGTCGGCGGGACAGCGCACTTTGCCGCGCGTCGCCGCCGCGACCTGGGTGGTGGAGGCATTTGCGGGCAGGCTGGCTGCCGCCGCCCGGTGAGCCGCTTCGGACGAAGCGGGCGCGTTGGCGCCGGAACCGCAGGCGGCGAGTGTGCCCGCGAGCAGGCCGATGACAATCCGTTTGTTGGTACGCATGACGTTGTCCTCGTTATAAACCGGGGTCTATAAACCGGGGTCAGAGTGCCCTTTCTGCGCCGCGGTTTGTTGGGAATCGGAGGTCGGAGCCCACTTTCCGCATTACGGTTTGGAGAAGTGCACTCTGACCCCGGTTTTTGGTTTTTCTCAGTCAGTCTTCTTCATCGTTCCCCACGGCGTGTCGAGTGAGCCGTCCTTGTTGTGCGTCAACACCAGATTGCCCTCCGGGGAATGCAATACGACCTTGTCGCCGTCGGTGTCGAATTTGGTTTCGCGGGTCTGGCCCATCAGGGTGATGTCGGCCTTGCCCGATTCGAACTTGATCGAACCCATGCCGCCTTCATAGGTGCCGTTGATGCCGCCGCCGCAGGCGGCGAGCAACAAGGAAGCGAGCAGCATCGGTGCGAGTTTGCCTTTGGTGTTCATGCTGGTTCTCCTGTGTGGAATCGGGTGCGGTATGCGCGCAAGACACGACCACCACTTGCAGCGCAGGTATCGTCCGGCGCCTACGAGCCCGAGTCCGTCTTGGTCAGGGTTCCGCCGAGGCCTTCGAGATGCAGCGTGCCGTCCTGGTTGCGGGTGAGCGTCAGGTGGGGGTTGCCGTCCGGGCCGTCGACGGTGATCTTGTCGCCAGCCAGCTTGTAGGTGCCTTCGACTGTTTTCATCGAGGTCAGGCCAGTCACATAGGCCTTGCCCTGGTCGAACTTGATCGTCAAGGCGCTGTCGTTCTTTGCGTAGGTGCCGCTGATATCGGCGCCACCGCAGGCGGCGAGCAGCAGGGTGGCGAGCAGGGGAGCCAGAAATCTGATGCGGATATTCATGATGGTTCTCCGATTGAGTGATGGGGTGAAGCGATCTTTACGCTTGTTTCCAGGGAACGCGTGCGTGCCGGCGTGGCGCGCTTCATGATTTGCACATGCGATAAACGCTGTCCGTGAACCTGAGGCAACCCTTGGCGTCGAGTCTCAACACATGGTGCGCGCCACTACTGGGGTCGGTGACCGTGATCTCCTTGCCGTGCATCGTGTAGGGCCACGTGGACGCCTTTCCATCGGGATCGGTGAACGTCGCATTGCCGTGGTTGAACGTGATGGAGACCAAGCCGTTGGTGTCGGTGTAGGTTCCACTGATACCGCCGCCACCACAGGCGGCCAGCAAGGAAGCGGCAAGCAGGGAAGTCAGAAGCGCAATGCGGGGTTTCATGGTGATTTCTCCGGTTGGGATCGAGCGGGATGCGGCTTGCATGCGGCTTACGTCGCGCCCAGGCCGCGTTTGACGCCGAGCACGGCCAGCACGACCGCCGCGGCGAGCGAGAGGTAGAAACCGAAGCCGAGGCTGAAGGCGTCGGACAGCCCCTGGCCAATCCCGTTGCCGAGCGAGTCGATGGTGTGCAGCGTCGAGAAGACGGCCCACAGCACCGCGAGCAGGGGAATGACCATCACCAGCCATGTACGTCGGTCGCGCCAGAACAGCGGCACGGCGATGCTCGCGTAACCGAGCAGCAGAAGGATCTTGATCATCTGGCCACCGCTCGCGCCCATCTGGCTCATCAGGCTGGCGATATCGAACATCGACTTGCCCATGCTTTGGCCCAGCATCGACATGGAAACCGTGTTGAACGCCAGGGTGCCGAGCAGGAACAGTACGTACGCGCCCAGCATCAGCTTGCCGTAGCGATCGATGATCGAGTTGACGGTGATGGTGCTGTTCGACGGCGTATCGTTGGCCGCGGCGGCGGGGAGTGGACCCGCGGCTGGCGTGGCGGCGGCGCCTGCCGTTGCGCCGCTGGACGCCGGAATCGACGCGCGCAGTTTGTTGAACGACGCGCCCAGCTTGCCGCTGAATTCGGCCGCCTTTTCCTTGATCAACACGTCGTCGCCTACCGCGGTGATCGTGCCGATCGTCTCCCCGTCGATCGTGACCTCGACAGTCTTGTTGACGGCGGGCGCGTTGTTGCCGCGCCACGCGGCGAGCACGAACGGATACTGCTTGCCGTCGACAACGATGGTGCCGCTGCCGTCGGCGCCGTTGTACTGGATGATCTTGCCTCGCATGGTCGTGTCTCCTGTTGGTGAAGGGGTCGAACGAAATTCAAAGTGGCGTCGCGTGCGACGGTGCGCTCGTCGGTTGTTGGTACGGGAGTTCGATGTCGGTCGCTCTCCCTTGTCAGTAGCGGTAACAGGCGCCGAGCGCGGCCTGCGTGGCTTGTGTCGAGTGTTCAAGCGATATCTCGCCTTGCCCCTCACCGTTGATACGCAGGTACGATTTGGTGACGAGCGGCGCGATCTTGCGCGAGTTGGCGTCGACGCCGCGGTGCGCCAGCCATTGCGGTACCTGCGAACGCGACAGTTCGGCCATCCACAGGTTCTGGTTCGTGACGTTGCGTTGCAGCGGAAGGTTCACGGTCCAGCCGTTGAACACGAGGGTCAGCGTCTTGGGGCCGTCCGGCAACGGCTGCTTGGTCACAAGCATCAGCAGCGGCCGTCCCTGTTCGCAGGCCACCAGCAGGCGCTTGATGACGGAGTTGATCGGCGTCGCATAGGCCATCAGCGGACTACCCGGCGCGTGCGCCGTATTCCACGGCTGCGCATTCGATTGGAACAAGTCCGTTTTGGCGATGTCATATTTCGTACCGGTCCACCTCCAGACCGGGCTGTTACGACCAAATTGCAGGTCGTGCATGCCGTGGTGGGTGGTCGGCAGGACGCCGACGACGTGGACAAGAGGCAGTTCGATCGCCTTGTCGGCGTAGCCGTGCGGAGTCGCCAGCACGATCATGGTTGTGCAGCCAAGCGAGCCGCAGAAGCCGGACGCGTAGGTGTACTGGATGAGAAGATCGGGTCGGCCGTCGTCGTTGAGGTCCGCGAGTCCCGACGAATAGAGAGGCTCGTCGGGATGCAGGGGATTCTTGAGGTCGCCCGCCGTCACGCGCTGGATCGCGGCAAGCTGCGCGCTGTCTGGCTTGATGTCCATCTGGACTTGGACCGGCGCGGGCGTTGCCCTTTCGGTGACCTTTGATGTTGCAGACGGCGGTACATGGAAGTGGACGCTGCGTGGTTGCGTGAGACTGCGCGGTGGCTGCGACGGGAATCCCATGTCGGCCTTTACCGCCCATTCGCGCATGGCCATTGGCAGCGCGTCCCAACGAGCTGCGTCGGCAGCCACGTCTCCGAGAAAGTAGATGTCGATGCGTCCGCCGGCGTGGATTGCGGCGATGACGTCGCCGGACGCCAGGTCCACGTCGAGCATTGCGTCCTGCTCGGTACCCATGTGTGGAGCGTTGCCACTCACGACCAGATGACAGGCATCGAGCCGGATCGGCCCCGAGACGTCGAGGCTGCGCTTGAGGTTCAGGCGCTGCGTTGACGACAGACGTTGCAGACGGGAAGCGATGGCGGGTGCGGCGAGCAGGTTGTGGTCGGCGAGGTACTTGCCGGCAAAAGACTGGAGGTCCGCGTCTTTTCCGCCGCAAGCCGCCGACGCGGTGAAGGGCAGCACGACCAGCACCAGCAGGGCGGCGATCAACATGCAACGCCGGGACAAGCTACCGCGCCGGGGAAAGAAGGCCGGATAATCGTTGCATGTCATGTCGTGTTCTCCCTTGGCAGTGGAACGTGCGGTTCAGTCGTATTTCTTGCGGTTCCATTTCCAGACCGGGGTATAGCCCTTGAACTGCAGGTCGTGCATGCCGTGGTGCTCCGTCGGCAGGACGTCGAGTTCGTTTCCGAAATTCGGCAGCTTGATTGCGTCGCGCGCGTAACCCTGCGCTGTCGCCATCACGATCACGCCGCTGCAACCCGAGGAACCGCAGAACGCCATGTCGTCGTAGCGCACCAGCAGGTCCGGGCGGCCGTCGTCGTTGAGGTCGGCCAGTGCCACGGCGTAGCCGCCCTGGCCGGGGTGGACGAAGTCCTTGATGTCCTCGGCCGCCGCACGCCGGATCGCGGCGTTCTGGGCGGGCGTCGGCCTGATCGCATCCTTGAAGAAATCGATCTTGAGCGTGCTTGTGGCCGTTGCCGTGGCGGCATGCCGCGGCGCGGCGTTTGCCGGCGATGCGAGAATGAAGGCCTGTACCAGAAAAACGGCGGACCACCATCTGTAGCGTGTTTTCATGACCAACCTCTCCCGTTCGGCGAAATCAATCCCATGGCCAACCGGCCACCACCGCGCACGACGCAGGCAGGCCGATCAGAAGCAGCAGCAACGTGGCGATCAGGTAACGTGCAATGCCCGGGCGCAGATCCACGTAGTAGCGAATGAATTCCGCTTCCGGCAGGCGCGCCTCGGCGGTGTCCGGCTGTTCGCGCCGGATCCGGGCGTATTCGTCGTGCGCCTTGCGCTCGCCTGTGCCGCGGTGGTGCCACAGATACGCCCGCCAACTTTTTGTGAGCAGGAAAAGAACGGCGGCCACGCACAAAAGCATCAGCCATGTTCCGATCATGTCGAGTCGCTCCTCCGCGGATCGGTGGCGCCGGATCGATCGCTTGCCTGGTTGTCATGAGATGTCTTCGGTCGTGGCGATGGCCAATGGACAGCCTTGGCGCCATTGGGCGCCCGGAAAACGCAAAAGTCGTCACGGTGGTCTAACGGATCGCTAACGGCGGCCATTTGCCGCATCCCGTCGCGGCGTGCAGGCTTGACCGAAACGGTGCACA
>JBOHYT010000150.1:0-11343 GCA_050738055.1 Rhodanobacteraceae bacterium | reverse complement strand
CGCATGTTGACGCGCCATTCCCTCACGGCGCCGTTGTTGTCCGTGGCGACCTTGATGTCGTTGACCCACGCGCCCTTGATGTTCTTCACGGTTTTCCCTGCCCTCTCCAAACCGATCCGTACCGCGTCCTCGATGCCTTTCGACGACGACGCACTGAGTTCGATGACTTTGGTCACGGACATGCTGGCTCTCCTTTCGCCATGGAAACCCGACGATCCGCGCGAGCCCTGCGCCACGCGCCGTGCTCGCTCACGGTTTTTCGCCGCGTCAAGGCTAGCGTACAGCATTCAAGAGCTGTGCGCGTTGCGCCAGGTCACGCCGGCGCGCAAGGCGCGAACCGCCGGCCGAGGCCGCCGTGCAGCGCCGGCGCCGCGGCGAGCACGCTGCGGGTTTCGAGCGATGGTTCAGCCCCGTCCAGGTCGGTGAACGTTCCGCCCGCCTCACGCACCACCACCACCAGCGCCGCGATATCCAGGATATTGACGTCCGACTCGATCACGATGTCGAGTCCACCGCTGGCCAGCAGGTGGTAATGGCAGAAGTCGCCGTAACCGCGGACCCGGTTGACCTCGCGGACCAGTTCACCGAGCGCGCCCCACCGCCGCGCGTCGCGCGCCATCGATTTCACGTTGCCGATCGACAGCGCGGCATCGCCGATTACCCGGGTGTCGGCGACCCGCACCGGTTCGCCGTCCCGGAACGCACCTCCGCCGCGGTGCGCCCACATCGTCTCGCCATAGACAGGCGCGTGCGAGACGCCGAGCACCAGTTCGCCCGCGTGCATCAGCGCGATCTGGGTGGAGAAGAACGGGGTGCCGCGTACGAAGCTCTTGGTCCCGTCCAGCGGATCGACCAACCACAGGAATTCACTGGCGCCGGTTCGGCCCCGTTCCTCTCCGTAGATGGCATGTTCCGGGAACGCATCCAGCAGCACGGCACGGATGATGTCCTCGGCCTCGCGGTCGGCCACGGTGACGGGCGTCGCGTCCGGCTTGATCTCGACCGCCACGCCTTGCCGGAAATGGTGCGTGATGCGCTCGCCGGCGGCGCGCGCGGCTCGCAACGCGATGGCGAGTGCGTGGTCCAGGAAGGCTTCGTCCAACGCTGCATTCATGGTTGGCTTCGACGAAACGGAAAAGGAACAACACCCATCGCTGCCGCTCCCGCTCCCGCGCAAGCAAGAATCCAGCGCGTTGCGATGCGCGATCATCGAAACCCGCGCAGTTGAGCGCGCAGGTCCGCGCCGCGATCATAGCAAGATGAATGCACATTCCCCGCGCAACGCGGACCTCGCGGCGCGCGACCTCGCGCACGTGTGGCATCCGTGCACCCAGATGCGCGAGCACGACGGCCCATTGCCATTGATCCCGATCGTGCGGGGCGAAGGCGCGTGGCTGGTCGATGCCGACGGAAACCGGTACCTCGACGCCATCAGCTCGTGGTGGAGCAACCTGTTCGGGCATGCCAATCCGCGCATCGCCGCCGCGATCGCGGAGCAGGCCGCCAGGCTCAACCACGTGATGCTGGCGGGGTTCACCCACGAACCGGCCCTGCAACTCGCCGAGGAGCTGACCCGCATCGCGCCCGCGGGCCTTGCGCGGGTGTCCTGGGCCAGCGACGGCGCCAGTGCGGTGGAAATCGCGCTGAAGATGAGTTTCCACTACTGGCGAAACGTCGGTCGGCCGCACAAGACACGCTTCATCGCGCTGGCCCATGCATACCACGGCGAAACGCTCGGTGCGCTCTCGGTCGGCGACCTGCCGCTGTACCGCGCGGTGTACGGACCCCTGCTGTTCGACCCGATCGTCGCGCCTTCGCCCGACTGGCTGGATGCGGAGCCCGGCGAAACCGCGGACGAGGTCGCGCTGCGGCGTGTCCGGGACCTGCGCGCGATCATGGAACGGCACGCGAACGAAACGTGCGCGGTGATCGTCGAACCGCTGGTGCAGTGCTCCGGGGGCATGCGGATGCACGCACCGTCGTACCTCGGCGGACTGCGCGAGTTGTGCGATGAATTCGGCGTGCACCTGATCGCCGACGAGATCGCGGTCGGTTTCGGCCGCACCGGCACGATGTTCGCGTGCGAACAGGCGCGCATCACGCCCGATTTCCTGTGCCTCTCCAAAGGGCTGACCGGCGGTGCGCTGCCGTTGTCGGCGGTGCTGACGACCGACGATGTGTACCAGGCGTTCCTCGGCGACTACGCCGCCAACAACGCGTTCCTGCACTCACACACGTTCAGCGGCAACCCGATCGCGTGCGCGGCAGCCTTGGCATCGCTGGCGATTTTCCGCGAGCAGCCGGTACTGGAACGTATCCACGGATTGGCGACGCGTCTGTCGGAAAGGACCGCGCCGCTGCGCGAACATCCGCACGTCGCGGGACTGCGGCAAACCGGCTTGATCACCGCTTTCGATCTGGTAGCCGACAAGGCATCACGCACGCCCTTCCCGCTCGACGAACGGCGCGGGCTGCGCTTCTATCGACACGCGCTGGCACACGGCATGTTGCTGCGCCCGCTCGGCGACACCGTGTACTTCCTGCCGCCGTATTGCATCGACGAAGGCGACATCGACCAGATGGTCGAGGTCGCCGCGATCGCGGTCGACGCTGCAGCGGGTTGAGCGCAGCGCAAAATCCAAAGCCTTGGACACGGATGAACACGGATCAACACGGATAAAAACCTGATCCAACATTCTGCGGTCGACGCTGCGACGGGTTGAGCGCGGCGCAAAATCAAAAGCCTCGGACACGGATCAACACGGATCAGAGCGGATAAGACCTGGTCCAACATTCTGCGATCACGTCGATGCCGCTGCGTGTTGAGTGCTGCGCAAAAGCAAAAGCCTCGGACGCGGACCAACGCGGACCAACGCGGACCAACGCGGATCAACGCGGATCAACGCGGATCAACGCGGATCAACGCGGATAAAAACCCGGAAAAACCGCAAAATGGCCGCGGTCAAAGCGGCTGTTGCGAAAAGTCAGGCCATGGAAGGCCGTTCTGAACCCACACAGCCGGAACGGGTACGCACTCGCAAAACCGTTGGCCGAAGCAGCGTTCAGGGACGAACGCACAACTAATGCCCGTGGACGGTCACCGAAGGATCGAGCATCTGCAACGCCTGCGCCACATTGGTCGCACCGGTGCGCCGGATGTCCTTCTGGGTGTAGCTGTTGCCCGCGACCGGAAGGCACTGGCCCTTGGGCGGCGGGATGTGGCTGCCGGTGTCACGGATGCACATCCGCGAGTCGAGCGGCGGCACCGCGCGCTGCGCATCGGCCTTGGCTTTCGTGGTCGTGGCGGTCTGCGTCACCGGCGCGGTCTGGCTGGCGTTTGCGGTTTGCTGCGCCACGGCAGGCAGCGCAACACTCGCCACGCCGCACAGCGTGGCGAGGGTGGCTCCCAATATCAGTTTGTTCAGGTTCATCTCGAGGACTCCGTCGTGACGTCCGATGTCCATTGTGCACCCGAAGCGCCGCGCCGGCGAATCGGGCAAACCGGCGTGCGGGATTCGTTCATACTTTGGACCACTGGACAGCGATGAAATTCCCATGCGCACGATCCGCCTGTTCGTCGAGATGCCGCTGCAGCCCGGTTGCGAGGTCGCGCTGCCGGTGCCCGTCGCCACCCACGCCACGCGGGTACTGCGCCTGAAACCCGGCGACGCGGTGACCTTGTTCAACGGCAACGGCAGCGAATACGCGGCGCGACTGGTTGGCAGCCCGGCACGCGGGGTGCGCGCGACGGTGGAGGCGGTCGAAGCACCGGCACGGGAATCGCCGTTGCGCGTCACGCTGGTGCAAGCGATCGCGCGCGGCGAAAAGATGGACTGGATCATCCAGAAGGCCACCGAACTCGGCGCCGCGCGGATCACGCCGGTTTTCACCGGACGCAGCGAAGTGCGGCTGGACCCCGCGCGTGCCGGCAGGCGGCTCGAACACTGGCGGTCCGTGGCGGTGTGCGCTTGCGAGCAATGCGGGCGCAACGTCGTGCCGACCATCGATGCGCCAGCCACTCTCGACGCACGGCTCTCCGACGAAACCGCGCCGCTGCCCATCGCGCGCTGGACGCTCCATCCGGAGGCCGGCATCCGGCCGCGCGACCTGGATCCCGCGCCGGATGCTCTCCTGCTTGCGGTCGGACCCGAGGGCGGGTTCGACGCAGTCGACCGCGCCACGCTGGCCGCCCACGGGTTTCGGGATCTGGCGCTCGGGCCGCGCATCCTGCGCACCGAAACCGCGGGCGTCGCGGCATTGGCCGCGCTGCAAACCTTGTACGGAGACCTGTAGGGCGGCTCTTGACCCGCCGCGCCGGGCCACATCGTTGTGCGCGACAACGGCGGGTTGAAACCCGCCCTACGCGCTTGTACGGAGACTTGTAGGGCGGGTCTTGACCCGCCGCACGACACCAGGCCGCCGTATCGGGCGGGCGGTTGAAACCCGCGTTCCGCGCGGCGGGTTGAAACCCACCGACCGGCGGGTCGAGACCCGCCCTACGCGGCAACCGGCGTCAACGCTTCCACGATCATGGTCTCGACCGTGGCCAAATCAGGGATCCAGGCCGGTTCGTCATGGACCAGAACCTGCTCGCGCACCCCGACCGGCAACTCGCCGGCGTCCGAATCCGGAACCAGCACGTCCGCGGAAATCAGCGTGAGACGCGGGAATCCCTGGGTGAGCACCCCGAAGTACGGCAACCGCGCGTGGCCGCTCAAGGCCTTCAGGATGGCAACGCGTGCATTGCCGGTGGATTCCCCGTCCGCGACGGCCGCCAGGGTCGAGAACGCCAGCACGGGCAGCCCCCAGCCACGCCAGGCGATACGGCCGAGCAACCATGCGGGCGCGTCCGCGACCGCGGTCGGTTGCGCGTAGGTGATGACTTCGGCCATCGTGGTGTTGGGCACCAGCACGCGCCCACCGGTCACCGGCAGCATCACGCCGCGAATCTCGCGCGGGATGGTTTCCGGTGTGCTCACGCCTTGCCCCCGGACCCGGTTTTCACGGCACCGCCGGCGCTCGCGCCCGATTTGCGCGGCTCGCTTTCGTGCAGCCAGCGCTCGATCGGGTCGGTATGGATTTGCACCGCGGCGATCGCCTCCATCGGTACCAGTTCGAGGCCGGCGAGGCTGTCCGGCAACTCCGGCACCGCATTGCTGGTTTCACGCGCCGCAGCGGGCGCGGCGGCCGGGAAGGCGTCGGCATCGACCAGTTGCCAATCGTCCAGCGACGGCAGGCTCGCGAGCACCTCGGCATCATCGTGTGCGTCCGCAGTGGCCTCCACCAGGGAAGCTGGTTCCCCGACAGCGGTCGCGGGATCGGCCGCGGCCTCGACGGCCAACGCGGGTTGCGGTGAAGCGGCGCCGCCCTCGACCACCCGCCACACCTCCTGCGAACCCGGCGCCGGCTGGGATTCCGCATTCGCCAAGCGGGCGTCGATCATCGCCGACAACGTCTCAGTATCGACATCGAGGTCGCACTCGCCGTCCGGCCGGCTTTCACCTTCGGGATCGGGCGTCGGCGCACCGAGCGCGTCCACGGTGGCTTCATCGACATCCCCGATCGGCGGTCGCCCGGGCGAAGATTCCTGCGTCGTGGCGGACAGGGGCGTGTCCGCCCCGGATCGTCCGTCGATGGCAGCGGCGGCAGGCGGCGTTTCGGTGGCTTGTGCGGCAACGGTGGGCTGCACGGCCATGAAGTCTGCGGTCATCGTTTCGATCTCCTGTGGCGACAGCGGCCGTTCGACTACCCCGGCCCCGGTCGTTTGCGGATCCGCTCCGGCATCTTCGGCGGAACACTCGCCGGACGCAGCAGCGGTTGGTTCGGGACGCGGTGGATCCACATCGGTGCTGCCGCGCAGCTTGGCGAGCAGGTGCCGCAGCCAGCGTGCCCGCGGCCACCCTTCGAGTCCCCGGGAAATTTCCGGATCGTTGTAGACGAGCGGAATGCCGGTCGCGTCCAGGCTCGCCTCGATGTCTTCGAGCCAGTCGCCGCCGTCCACGTTCACCAGCACGGCAACGACGTTCGCGTCGGCCATGTGCGCCGCATCGAAATCCGCGGCGGAACTCGCATAGACGATGTCAAGATGTTCCTGCAGCGCCTCCCGCACATGCGCGGCCGCGGCGTCTTCGCCGAACACCAGGGCGATCCGCGGCAAGCCGGGAGCGGGAGGCTTACGCACGGCACGCCTCCAGCACCTCGGCGACGTTGCGGAGCAGGTCGACTTCGCTGTAGGGCTTGCCGAGATACCGCTCCACCCCGATTTCGAAGGCACGCTGACGGTGTTTTTCGCCGGTACGCGAGGTGATCATGATGATCGGAACGTGGCGGAAGCGCGCGTCGTTCTTCATGTGCGTCGCCAGCTCGTAGCCGTCCATGCGCGGCATTTCGATGTCCAGCAGCATCAGGTCGGGCACCCGATCCTGCAGTTTCTCGAGCGCATCCATGCCGTCCGTCGCGGTGACGACGTCCAATTGTTCGCGCTCGAGCACGCGGGTGGTGACCTTGCGCATCGTGATCGAATCGTCGACCACCATCACCAGCCGCGGAGCCGATTCGTCCGGCTGCGGCGCCTCGGCGACGGGCTCGGCCGACTCCGGCGCGGCTTCGCTGGCGGCCGCTTGCGCGGCGCGATTGGCCACGACGTGGCGGACCAGCGGCGCGAGATCCAGGATCAGCATCACCGAACCGTCGCCCATGATGGTGGCGCCGAACATGCCAGGCACATTGCTGATCTGCGGGCCGACCGGCTTGACCACGATTTCGCGCGAGCCGATCACGGTGTCGATCCGGACGGCCGCGCGCAGGTCGCCGACGCGCACCATCAGCAACGGCAACTGCCGGCCGCCTTCGTCCGGAATCGGCGAGGCGCCCAGGCCGAGCAATTCGGAAAGATCGTGCAGCGCGTATTCCTCGCCGACGTAGCTCACGGTCAGCTCGCCACTGACCTTGCGCTCGGCCATTTCCTCACACCGGATGCGCGAGACCGCCTGCACCGAGGTCATTGGAATCGCGAACGTGGTGTCGGCCGCGCGCACGGTGATCGCCTGGGTGACCGCCAGCGTGAACGGCAGCCGGATGTTGAAGACGGTGCCTTGGCCGCGCTCCGATTCGATGCCGAGCGAACCGCCCAACTGGCGGATCTGGTTGGCGACCACGTCCATGCCGACGCCGCGGCCGGCCAACTGGCTGACCTCGCTGGCGGTGGAGAAGCCGGTCTGCAGCACGAAGTTGAACAGTTCGCTGTCGGAGACCGGCACGTCGGGCTTGAGCAGGCCGCGCTCGATCGCCTTGGCGCGGATCGCGTCGCGGTCGAAGCCGGCGCCGTCGTCGGAAACCCGCAGCAGCACCTCGGTGCCCTGGCGTCCCACCTGGATCGTGACGGTGCCTTCCATCGGCTTGCCGATCGCGACGCGCTGCGCCGGATCCTCGATGCCGTGGGTCAAGGCGTTGCGCAACATGTGTTCGAACGGCGCTTTCATGCGCTCGAGCACGTTGCGGTCCATCTCGCCCTGCGCACCCAGCACGCGGAGTTGCGCGCGCTTGCCGAGTTCGTCGGCGGCGCCACGCAAGGTGCGGCGCAGGTTCGGCACCATCGATTCGAACGGCACCATGCGCGTGCGCATCAGGCCGTCCTGCAGGTCCGAGTTGACGCGCGACTGCTGCAGCAGCAGGGTTTCGGACTGGCGGGTCTGGTCGTCCAGGATGTCCTGGATCGAGGCGAGGTCCGACACCGATTCGGCCAGCGCGCGCGAATACTGCTGCAGGTTCGAGAAGCGGTCGAGCTCCAGCGGATCGAACGTCGCACCGGCGCCCGCTTCGTTTTCGCGCTGGTAGCGCGACAGGATCTGGGTTTCGGTTTCGATCTCGAGCTTGCGCAACTGCTCGCGCAGGCGGGAAACCGTTTGTGCGAGTTCGACCAGGTTGAAGCGGAAGTTGCCGACCTGCTGTTCCAGGCGCGCGCGGTAGATCGAGGCTTCGCCCGCCGCGTTGACCAGCGAGTCGAGCAGGTCCGAGCGGACGCGGATCATCTCCGCCGGCGCCTGCATCTCGGTCTCGATCCATTCCGGCGCGGGTCGCGGAGCCGGCGGGAATTCCACCACGACAGGCGCGGCGGCCTCGACCGGTTCCTCCGGTTTGGCCGTGCCGTCCACTGGCCGGCCTTCGGCCAGCGCGTTGAAGCGCTCGATCGCGTTGGCCGGGACGGCCAGCGCCCGACCCTGCTCGATGCGTTCGACCAGTTCGTGCAAGCGGTCGAAACCGCGCTCGAACGAATCGACTTCGATCGGCCGCAGTTCGCGCTTGCGGTCGCCGACCTTTTCGAGCAGCGTTTCCATCGCGTGGGCGAGGTCGCCCACGGCGCCGATGCCGACCACGCGCGCACCGCCCTTCAGGGTGTGCAGGTTGCGCTGCAGGCCGCGCACCGCTTCGACGTCGTCCGGTGTGTTGCGCAACGTCGCCACCAGGCTGTCGCTGGCGTCGAGCAATTCGACGGCTTCTTCGGTGAACAGGCCGACCAGCTCCGGATCGAGCCCCGGGATGTCCAGGTCGCCATCCGGTTGCGCGTCTTCCGGGAAGGGCGGCAACGCAGCCGCAGCGATCTCACGTGCGGCGATTTCGCGGGCGGCGGCGATGCGTTCCTGTTCGATCTTCTCGGCAACGAGTCGCTCGGCTTCGGCTTTTTCCGCAGCGATGCGTTCTTCTTCCGCCTTCTCTGCAGCAAGCCGTTCCTGTTCGGCTTGCTCTGCCGCGATGCGTTCCTGCTCTGCTTGCTCAGCGGCAATACGTTCCTGTTCGGCCTGCTCCGCCGCGAGACGTTCTTCTTCCGCCTTTTCTGCTGCAATGCGTTCCTGTTCGGCCTGCTCAGCGGCAATGCGTTCCTGTTCGGCCTGCTCCTGTTCGGCCTGCTCCGCGGCGAGACGCTCTTCTTCCGCCTTCTCCGCCGCGATGCGTTCCTCTTCGGCCTGCTCCGCGGCCAAGCGTTCCTGCTCGGTTTGCTCGGCGGCGATGCGTTCCTGTTCTGCCTGCTCAGCGGCCACGCGTTCCTGTTCGGTTTGCTCCGCAGCGATGCGTTCCCGCTCGACTTTCTCTGCGGCGAGACGTTCTTGTTCCGCTGTCTCCACCGCGATGCGCTCGTACTCGGCCTGTTCGGCAGCCAGGCGCGCTTCTTCCGCCTTTTCCGCCGCCACGCGTTCCTGTTCCGCCTGTTCGGCGACCAGCCGTTCCTGCTCGGCCTGCTCCGCGGCAATACGCTCGGCTTTCTCCTCGGCGAGACGTTCGGATTCTTCACGCGCGGCGAGCACGTCCTCGTCGTCTTCGGTCGGAAGCGTGGAAGCAGCGGCCAGCCCGACCGCGACCACGTCCTCCGGAGCTTCGCGCTCGGGCACCTCCGGGACGGGAGATGCCTCCGGCTCGACCGTGCGGGGTCCCCCCAGCGGCGCGGCTTCGGGCCAGCGATCGCGCAAGGACTCCATCCGCTCGGTCAGCGCCGTCGTGTCGGGAAGGTCCGGGACCGCGGCGTCGAACTGCGCCACGACATGCTCGGTGAGCGACGCCGCGTCGCGCAAGGCATCGCAACCCTCGCGGTCGAGTGGCGCATCGGCGCCGCGCACGCGCCGGACCCACACTTCCGTCGGGGCGAGCATCGCGGCCAGCGACTCGATGCCGACCATCGCCACCGCCCCGTGCAGCGTGTGCACCGAACGCACCAGTTCGTCGTCCACCACGACGTCGTGGTTGGCGTTGCGCGCAACGTAATCGCGCATGCGATCGAGGTGCATGCCGACTTCGGTGCGCAGCACGTCGAGCAGGATCGGGTCAACCACCGGCAGGCCCGATTCGGGCGAGGTGATCACGCCTTCGGACAACGGGGCGGACGCTTCGCCCGAGGGCGCGAATTCCGCCGGCACCCAACGGCGCACCTTGCGCAGCACCTTGTGGTAGGCGCCCAGCGAGTCGGCGATCTGCGCCGGTTCGCCCGCCGCGAGCTTGTCGGCGGTCTGCATGATGGCGTCGAGCGGCAGGTCGAGCACGACGGCATCGCCGCGCAACCCTGCCAGCAACTTCGGCAGCGTGGCGACGGCCGCGTCCACCACCGCCTGGACATCGCCGTCCGGTGCGATGGTGCGATCGAGGACGCGGTTCAGCATGTTCTCGATCTTCCAGCTGAACTCGCCCAGCGCGACGGCGCCCACCAGCCGGCCCGATCCCTTCAGCGTGTGGAACGAACGACGCACATTCTTGAGCGTGTCGAGATCTTCCGGGTTCGCTTTCCAGGCCGGCAGGTTGACATTGATGTTGGCGATTTCCTCGCCGACTTCCTCGACGAACACCTCGCGGATTTCCTCGTCGATCCCCGCGGCGTCGTGGAACATCATGTCGACGGCCGCGCCTTCGCTGGCGACCGGCTCGAGCACTTCCTCCTCGACGTCGACCCACTCACCGGGACCCACGCCCGGCAACGGCGCCGCCGCACCCGACGGGTACGCCGCATCCCCATGCGCAGGCGCGACCGGAATGTCGACCGCACTCGGCACACCCCTGGGTTCCGGATGCGCGGCCGGCGGCGCGAGCGATGGCTGCTCAGCCGAACCCTGCCCGGGCTCCACCGTCTCCGCGGCGGCTCCGGGCGCCGTGCGGGGCTCCGGCAGCGGCCAGTAGTGCAACGCTTCCAGGCTGTGCCGGGCCGCGTCGAGAATGCGGTGGTCGCTGGCACTCGAATCGCGCCCGATTTCGAGGTAATACTCGACGCTCGCGATGGCGTCGGCAAGCGTGTCCATTTCACCAACCGTGGGTACCCTCTGGCCCACGATCAGCTCGTTGCCGATGTAGCGGTCGATCCCCTCGACCAGCTCCGCCGGAGCCTCCATGTTCAGGATGCGCAGCGCGCCGATGACTTCCGCGAGCAGCTTGGGAACGTCGGAGAGTCGCTCATGCGACCACGACGATTCGATGAACGCCGTCATCGCATCCTCGACCTTGCCGAGGTTGGCGCCGGCCTCGTGCATCAGCGCGCTCATGATCTTGCGCCCCTCGCTGAAGGGCAATGCTTCTTCGGAGTCGCCGGGCGTACCAAGGTTCTCGATGTGTTCGTCGAGCGACGCGTCGACGTAGAGCAACGCGCTCGCAACGTCCAGGATCGTCTCGGGCTTGGGCTCGCGCTTGCCGTCGATGATCTGCGCGACGAGCGCGCGCTGTTCGCCGATCATCCGGGCGGGCGATTCCAGGCCCAGCATGGCCAGGGTGTCGCCGACCCGATGCAGCGTTTCGACCTGCGGCACGAGCTGCTGCGGATGGCGGTCTTCGCGGCGCAGGAAGATGTCCAGACCCTCCTTGACGCGCAAC
>JBOHYT010000149.1:0-8175 GCA_050738055.1 Rhodanobacteraceae bacterium | reverse complement strand
GGGTTCGCCTGTCGTGGCAGGCGAACCCGCGTCTGCGCGCGTAACGGCCGCAGTGCCGGTACGGAACTGAAATGTGCGGGGATTTAGGGGATGGGGAGGGGCAGGCTGTGACGCGATCGGTACGGGGGTGTGGGCTGGCCGCGGTAGTGCTGGCGGCTGCCATCGCGGGCGGTGACGCGGCGGCAGCGCAGTCGTTCCAGTTGCAAAGCGAGACGATACGGAACCTGCAGATCCTGTACACGCCGGACGATGCCTATCTCGTCCCCTACACGCTGCAGAGTTTCGAGAATTCGCTGCGCTTTCAGGAAAAGACCTTCCACTGGACGCCGTGGGATCGCCCCACGATCGTGTTGACCGACTTGAGCGATTATGGCAACGGGGGTACCTCGGTCGCACCGTTCAACGAGGTCAGCCTCTACATTGCGCCGTCGCTTTCGATTTTCGGCACTGAGCCGAGCACCGAGCGCATGTATTCGACGGCCAACCACGAGCTGGTGCACGCCGCACAAATGGATGGCTGGAACGGACGCGATGCGTTCTGGCGGAAGTTCCTCGGCGGCAAGCTGCGCGCCATCAACGAACATCCGGAAACGATCCTGTACAGCTACCTCACGACGCCCCGCACCGCCACGCCGCGCTGGTGGAAGGAAGGCATTGCGGTGTATATGGAAACCTGGATGGCGGGCGGCATCGGCCGCGCCCAGGGCCCGTACGATGAAATGGTGTTCCGCGCGATGGTGCGGGACCACACGCCTTTCTACAGCCCCCTCGGGCTGGTTTCGGTCGGCACCGCAGTTGATTTCGAGAACATGACCAACGCGTACCTCTACGGCACGCGCTTCATCACCTGGCTTTCGCTGCAATACTCGCCTCAAAAGGTGGTGGCCTGGTACACGCGCAGCCCCACCAGCAAGGCGTATTACACCACCGCGTTCAAGCAGGTGTTCGGGATCACGCTGGATCAGGCGTGGCGCGAATGGGTCGCGTTCGAACACACTTTCCAGGAAGCGAATCTTGCGCGGATCCGCAAGTACCCGGTCACCCACGTCACGCCGTTCGTACCACACGGATTGGGCTCGGTGTCGCGCTACTTCATTGATGGCGACAAGCTGATTGCCGCGTTCAGCTACCCCGGCAAACTGCCTTATATCGGTGTGCTCTCGTTGAAGGACGGCACGATCCTCCATGTGGTGGATGTAAAGGGCGCGATCCAGTATCTCGTCACTTCCACGGCATACGACCCGGCTACCCATACCCTTTTCTACACCCAGAACAATACCGACTATCGCGACCTCATGGAGGTCGACATCCCGACTGGCAAGGTACGCATGCTTCAGAAGGGCGCGCGCATCGGCGATCTGGCGTTCGACGCGGCCGATCGCTCGCTGTGGGGCCTGCGCACCGCCAATGGCTACGTGACGCTGGTGAAGATCCCCTACCCTTACAAGACGTGGCACGACATCCACACCTACGCCTACGGCATGGTGCCATCGGAAGTTGCGGTTTCGCATGACGGCAAACTGCTCTCATTCTCGATGAACGAACCGAGCGGCGCCAACTTGCTGGAAATCTACAAGACGGCCGACCTGCTTGACGGTGGCACGAAGCCGTTCGCAACGTATAGTTTTGGCCAGGCTGCACCGGAAGGCTTTGTGTTCAGCGCCGATGACAAGCAGCTTTACGGCAGCTCGTACTACACCGGCATCTCCAACATTTACCGCTACGACCTCGCGACCGGCAAGATGGATGCGATGAGCAACGCCGAAACCGGATTCTTCCGGCCAGTCCCGTTGCCTGACGGCAAGCTCGCGGTGCTGGAATACACTGGGCTGGGATTCCGGCCGGGCGAAATTGACGCCCGGCCATTGAACGACTTGAGTGCCATCAAGTTCCTTGGCACCGAAGTGGCGGAAAAACATCCGATTGTCAAGACCTGGGGTGTGGGGTCGCCGACGCAGGTAAACCTCGCCTCGCTCAACCCGCAGCAGGGCGTGTACAGGCCTGGCCATGAGCTGCGCCTGCAGGGCCACTACCCGGTGGTGGAAGGTTATCGCGGCGGCGCGGCGGTCGGCTGGCACACGCGTTTCGGTGACACCTTGAGCCTTTATTCGCTCGATATCGACACGGCCGTATCGGTCGGTGGTCCCACCGACCACGGCCAGCGCCTGCACCTCGATGTCGATTACAAGGCGATGAACTGGGAAGTTCGCTACTGGCACAACCATGCGGATTTCTACGACCTGTTTGGGCCGTTCCGCACCAGCTTGAAGGGCGATTCGTTGTGGGCGGGCTACAAGCGCGCGCTGATCCTGGATATACCGCGCCGGCTCGATTTCAGCGCCAGCGCGGCGTATTACACGGGACTCGCGACGTTGCCTGGTTTCCAGAACGTCAATGCACACGTCAACAACATCTTTGCCACACACGCAGGCTTGAAATACGCCAACATCAAGTCGTCGGCCGGCGCGGTCGATCGTGAGCAGGGCCTTGAATGGAATCTCGACGCCACGACGTACGTCGCCAACGGCAAGATCATCCCGCAATTGCGCGGCGGGTTCGACTTCGGTTTCATGCTGCCCGTTCCACACATGTCGCTGTGGTTGTACAACGCGGCGGGCGCATCGGGTGGCAGCCTTGACAACAGCCTTGCCAATTTCTATTTCGGCGGCTTCCAGAACAACTTCGTCGACAACGAGAACCCGAAACACTACCGTGATTTCGACAGCCTTCCCGGCTTCGAAATCGACGCGATCGCCGGCCACACCTTTGCGAAGTCGACGCTGGAGCTGAACCTGCCGCCGCTGCGTTTCGAGAACGTCGGTTCGCCCGGACTTTTCCTGAGGTGGTTGCGGCCCGCGTTGTTCACGGAGGCGCTGGTGACCGACCCGGACCGGCCGGATTTGCGCGCGACCCAGCGTGACATCGGCGCCCAGGTCGATCTCGAATTCGAGGTGCTGAGCCACCTGACCATGACGCTGTCGGCAGGCTACGCCAAGGGTTACGGCGCCGGGGGCAGCGGCCGGAACGAGTGGATGATATCCCTGAAGATCCTCTGAGCATGCACGGCACCCCTTCCCTCCTCGACCTGCTCGGCGTCGTCCCGATCGGACTGCTGCCCGTGATCGTGTTCCTGCTGGTGCTGGTGTACCTCGACAGCTACCAGATGGTACGGATGCGGATGGTGCTGGCGATGCTGGCGGCGGGCGGCGTGGTCGTGGTCGTGTGCTACTTCCTCAACGGCGAACTCATGTCGCTGCTCGACATGGGCCTGACACACTATTCGCGCTGGGTCGCGCCGATCGTCGAGGAAACGCTGAAGGCGTCGGTGGTGGTGTGGCTGTTCGCACGGCACCGCATCGGGTTTCTCGTCGATTCGGTGATCCTGGGTTTTGCGGTGGGTGCGGGCTTTTCGGTGGTCGAGAATTTCTATTACCTGTACCTCGTCAACGACACCACGCTCACGATCTGGATCGTCCGCGGCTTCGGCACCGCCGTGATGCACGGCGGCGTGGTCGCGATCTTCGCGGCGGTGTCGCAGACCCTCGCCGAGCGCAGCGTCGACGTGCGCCCGATCCACTACGTGCCGGGGCTTTTGATCGCAATCTCGGTGCACTCCATCTTCAACCACTTCTTCGTGTCGCCGGTGTGGTCCACAGTGGCCGTGCTGCTGGTGCTGCCGCCGGTGCTGCTGTTGGTGTTCCGCATCAGCGAGCACCGGACCCACAGCTGGCTGGAAGTCGATTTCGACGACGACGCCCACCTCATGGACATGATCGACTCGGGCCAGTTCGGCAAGACGCCGGCGGGGATTTTCCTGGCCAGCCTGCGCGACAAGCTGGATGGCGTCGTCGTCGCCGACATGTTCTGCTACCTGCGCGTGTACACGGAACTCGCGCTGCGCGCCAAGGGACTGCTGCTGGCGCGCGAGAACGGACTCGACGTCGAGATGGACGAGGACACCCGCGCGAAGTTCGCCGAATTGCACTATCTCGAGCGCAGCATCGGCGCTGCGGGGCGGCTGACCATGCGGCCGTTCCTGCAGATGACGACGAAGGATTTGTGGCAGCTCTATATGCTGGGCGAGTAGGCCTTCCCTTCGGTCGCAGCCTTCAAGCCATCCCCTTCAAGGGGAGGGTTGGGTGGGGATGGGTTGGGTCGGTTTGGGTGGGGTGTCACCCCATCCCCCTCCCGGCCTCACCCTTGAAGGGGGAGGAGGGTGGCGCGCGGAGCGGTCCGCGGTCGCAGCGTTCGAGCCCTCCCCATGAAGGGGAGGGAGGAAAAGCCAGCGGTCGTGGCCGACGCGGGCGTCGGCGCGCCCGAAGTCGAAGTCGACGGCGGCATCGTCGGCGTCCGTTATCCGCGCTTCGGGCGTGGCCGGTGCGCGGTTCTCCACGGGGTCGGCGAGGTCTTGGAGAAACGCGTGCGCGCTCATCCCGGCAACCGCCGCACCAGAATCAACGTGACATCGTCGGCTGCCGCGATCCCGCCAGCGAAGCCCTCGGCGGCTGCCAGCAGCCGCTGGCAAAGGTCGGGCATCGGCAGCTGCTGTCCCTGCCGGATCACGTTCGTCACCCGCTCGGGTCCGAATTCCTCGTTCACGGCGTCGGTGCGCTCGTACAGGCCGTCGGAGATCAGCGCCAGGATGTCGCCTGGCGCAAGCCGCAGGGTGGCCGCGGCCGGCGCTTCGGGCAGGTCCATCACGCCGACCGGAAACGTGGTCGGTTGGATCCAGTCGCAACGGTCGGCGGCGGCGTGATAGTGCAGCAACGGGCCCTGCCCGGCGCAGTGGTAGCGGACGGTGTGGGTGGCCGCGTCCAGGAATGCCATGAACGCGGTGATGAAGCGGTCATCGGGCAGGTCTTCGGCCAGCTGGTTGTTGACGTGCCGGTAGGCCTCATCGAGGCTCGCGCCGAGGCGGAAGGCGACGCGCAGCATGCCCTGCATCTCCATCGCCGACAGCGCCGGTCCGAAGCCGTGGCCGGTGGCATCGCCCAGCAGCAGGAACACCCCTTGCGGCAACTGCACCGCGTCGAACATGTCGCCGCCGGCGTAGGTCGCTGGCTGGAAGTGCCCGTACAGGTCGTAGCCCGGCACTGCCGGCATCTGCGTCGGCAGGGTGCTGCGCTGGATCGCGCGCGCCACTTCGACCTCCGAGTGCAGGGCGTTGTCGGGGGCGTCGGTCGCAACGGACCCATCGCGTCGCAACGCCAGCGCGCCCTCGGCCGCCAGCACCTGCGCCAGCAGCACCGTGTTCGGATCAAACCCGGCACGCGAGTCGTACAGGAGTTGCAGCACTCCCAGCACCTCGTCGCCGGCAAGCAATGGCAGGTTCAGGACCGCGCCGACGTAGCCATGATCCGCGGTGCCCAGCGCCGCGACGTCCACGGCAGTGGACGCGTCGATTTCCAGCAGCATTCGGCCTTGCGCGGCGCAGCGCCCGGCCAGTCCGGCACCCAGTTGCAGCCGTGGCGGCGGATCGCGCACCGGCACCCGCAACGCCAGTTCGCCGCTTTCCGGATCGCGCTGCCACAGCGCGGCGGTGCGCGCGCCGGTATGTGCCCGCGCGGCCTCGGCCAGTTCCTGCAGCGCCGGCCCGGTGTCAGGCGACGCGACCAGCGCCTGTGCGGTGGCGAGAAGCTTTTCCAGCGGATCGCGTTGCGGTGGCGACTGTTGGTCCATGGTGGCGTCCCCCGTGTGGTGCGCGGATGTCGCGCGGCCGCAATGATGCGCCCGGTTGCGCGGTCGCGCCAGATGCGTGGTTTGACAATGCCGGACGGGGGGATAGCCTCGCTTGGTCACATTTCGTGACGCAAGGGAGGGGATTGTCATGATGCGACGCGGATTTCTTGTTTCAATGCCCCTCGTCGCGCTGCTGGGATTGGCAAGTGTGCCGGGCGGCGCCATCGCGGCCGCACCCGCACAAAGCCAGTTGTCGAGCTTTCAGCTTCAGCAGCAGTTGCAAACGATACGCGGCATCGCTCAGCAAGAACACGGCATTGTCGAGAATTTGTCCGTCAAAGAGTCGGCGCCGAACGGCGTGCACCCGATGGCGTCGTGCACGGTTTCCGCGACGTCGAGCATCCCGGGCGGTACGGGGGTTACCGTTTCCGCAACCGCGTCGACATGCGCCGAGGCGGCACAAATGGTTGCAGACGGCATCAAGGCAGCCCTTGCTGCAAGCAGAGCCGCGCTCGGCTAGCCACGCAGTCGGTGTGTTGCGCGGTGGAATCCGGGGCATCGCGCACAGTGGCCCGGGTTTCGTGTCAGTCCGTCGCGGCGACGCAGTCATGCCTGGTCCGAAGGCAGGCCGCACAACCCCGTCGCATGATGCCGCAGGTGATCCTCGATGCAGCAAGTAGGGCGGGTCTCGACCCGCCATGGCTCGTGGAATGGTGAGAAAGGGAACGGAGCGGCGGGTCAAGACCCACCCTACGCCTCATGACCCCGGAACGTCGCGCTCCTGCCGGTCGCGTGCGACTTCGGCGCGCCGAATCATTTGCTGGACCTCGGGCACGGCATGGACGGCGGCAATCTCGACCTCGGGGTGCTGCAGTGCAAACACGCGGAAGATCTCGTCGGCAAAAGCCGGGCCGATGGTCGTGACGCCCGTGAAATTCAGAGATCGCTCGGGATCGTGCCGTCGAAACGCGCGATCGCGGAGTTCATCAACGTCGATGACTTCGACCCCGAGGAACTGCGCGTCAAGGCAAGTCCACGGCAGCAAGAATTCGAAGCGGTCGCTGCACGTGGCGTAGCAGCGCGGCGGCTTCACGCTTTCCGGTCGCGGCCGCCGTCGTTATCGGGCCGACGTGGATGCGGACGCCGGCGCGGAACCGATCGTTATGGTGGTGTACTGCTTCGCGAGTTTCTCGAAACGCGGGTCGCCATGCAACGGTTCAAGGTCCGGACTGATGCCGAGGTCGCTGCACAGCGAGCGCTCCGCTGCACATACGCCGGGCAGCATGGCCAGCACCGTTTCCTTATCGCCCAGCGTCAGATAGAGCGACGAGAGAAGGGCTTGTGTGTTGGGACTTGCGTTGGCGCGGCGAAGCCGATCCAAGGCTGCCAACGCCTTGGGACGCAGTGCGGGTTGCAGCACCGCCTGATAGGTCAGCTTCCCCGTCGCCACCAGGCGCCGGTCCAGATCGGTGACAGGCCGCACCAGGTTGAAGGCTTCCACCGCATCTTGCCGACGCCCCATCTTGGTGTAAGCATCCGCGAGCCCGAATGCGGCCGCAATGTTGTGGGGCGAAAGACGGATCATCGTCCGGGCTGCCATGACCACGCGCGGCCAATCGGCCAAGTCGCTGTAATACTCGGCGAGATTGTTTTGCGCGGTCACGTTGTCGGGATCGAGCCGCGCGGCTGCCTGCGTCTGCGCCAGGCCTTCCCTGAATGGCAAGGTGATGCCGTAATCCAGGTGCGCACGCACGTTGTTGGGGTCGAGCGCAAGTGCGTGCTGAAAATCGGCCCGCGCCTGTGCGGTACGGTTGTCGAAGTAATCCGCGATGCCGAGTGCCACCAATGCGTTGGCATTTTGTGGCTCCAGGGTCAATGCCTTGGCGGCAGCTTCCCGAATTTTCCCGGCCGCTACCTTGACCGGCAGCGTCGAATATTCCGCCAATTGTGCGTACGCAGTGCCCAGCGCTGCCCACGCGTCGGCGTAGTTCGGGTCGAACCCCAGCGCCTGCTGGAAATACTGTTGTGCACGTTGTGCGTCCGCGGCGGTCTGGCGATCCACGGCGGCGAGCCCTTGCAAATAGAGGTCGTGCGCCTGGGGGTTCGTCGTGGGCGCGGCCTGCATGCCGGCGAACTTCACCTTCAGCGTGTCGGCAATGGCCCCGGTGATGCGGTCCTGCAGCGCGAAGATGTCCTTGAAACTGTCGTCGTAATGATCCGACCATAGTTGCCGGCCTGTGACCGTACTGATCAATTCCGCCGATATCCGCACTTCGTCGCCATCGCGCTGGATGCTGCCGCCGAGGATGTGCGCGACGTTCAGCGCCTTGCCGATTTCCGCCGGTGTTTTCTTGCTATCGGCGTAGCGGGACGCGGTTTCCCACGCGATCACGGTGAGGCCGGTGTTCTGTCCGAGCGCCCCGGTCAGCTCCTCGGTGATGCCGTCGCTGAAGTATTGCTGGCCGGGATCGCTGGAGAGGTTGGCGAACGGCAGCA
>JBOHYT010000148.1:0-11066 GCA_050738055.1 Rhodanobacteraceae bacterium | reverse complement strand
CTGCGGCCCGCGCGCAATGCGAAGCCAGCGGCCACGCCGCGCGGGTGTTCAAGGACTTCCGCTACTGCACCCGCGCGAGTTGGTCGTGCGAGCGCCGGGTGATCGGCAAGGCCGAATATCTGCCGGGCGGCGAGAACCCGCGCTTCATCGTGACTTCCCTCACCGATGCGGACGCCCGCGGCCTGTACGAAGCGATCTATTGCGCGCGCGGCGAGATGGAGAATCGGCTCAAGGAACAGCAACGGATGCTGTTTGCCGATCGCACCTCCACCCATCAGCTGCGCGCCAATCAACTGCGCCTGTACTTCTCCTCGTTCGCCTATGTGCTGATGCAGACCTTGCGGCGTCTGGGGCTCGCCGGCACGGTGCTCGCCAAAGCGCAGTGCAGCACGATCCGGCTGACGCTGTTCAAGATCGGCGCGCGCATCCGGGTAAGCGTGCGGCGCATCTCGCTCGCGTTCTCCGAAAGCTATCCGCATGCGGCGCTGCTCGCCCAAGTGCTCGCCCGCTTGCGGCAAATCCCCCTGCGCGCCTGAGTACCGACTCGTCCTCCCTCACACGCCTGCAAGCCAGGCGCGGGAACTCTTTGCCCGACGGCCATCCCGCATCACATATATAGCCATATAGACGTCTATATGCAGTACGCGCAGCCCGGTTTGCGCCCCATCGACCTGCGGTCGAGTCCGGCGCGACAACTTCACCGCAAAATCGTCGGCCCTCCGGTGCCCGTCAGCGCGGCTGGTAGAGTCGACGACTGGCGCGGTGGCGGGTCGGCCGAACCGATGGCCCGCTCCGTTTCCAGTCGCCGCTCGGCGAACCGGACGTGCGGATTTTCCGCATCCGGCTCTCTCTGGGATCATGTCATCGCCCACGGAAGGTTGCGCGTGCGTGGCGACAGGCGGACGAGACCCAACTGCTGATAGAGATACTCGTCGGGGTAGCGCAAAGCCCCCTTGCCGCCGATCTTGTGCTTGCCGCACAACCACTGACGCAGCCGGTGCCGGGTGTGGGCATCAATCGCCCGATACGCCTTGCTGACCGAACCCAGGCAGAAGTAATTGCCCCAGCCGACCAGTAGACGATTGAGCTGCCCGACCACCTGTTCCGCATCGCGCGGGAGCATCCGCCGGGCCGTCAGATCACTGATCCGCGCGGTCATCCGCTGGACACTCTTACGCGAAGGGCGCGTCCCTATGTAAGTAACGCCCGTGTGCGGCCGGTGACACCGTCCTACGGTATAGCCCAAAAAGTCGATCGATTCGGCGGGCAGGTGACGCAAGCAGGTCTTGTCCTCGTTCACCGTCAGCTTCAACCGCGCCATCATCTGCCGCATGACCTGCATCGCCGCCGGGGCCGTGCCCCGACAGCAGATGACAAAATCATCCGCAAAATTGACGATGTGCGCGGCCAGTCGCCGTTGGTGTCCAAGCACCTTCCAGCCCAACAGGAAGCGACGCATGTAGAGGTTGGCCAGCAGCGGCGAGATCGGGGCCCCTTGCGGGACCCCACGCTTGGCATCCTTCGCCCGCGTCGTCCGCTGCCACCCGCCGTGCCTGTCTTGCTCGGCAACCGGTACCACCAGCCACTGTTTGATCAGCGCCAGCAGGTGCCGATCGCTGACACGCCGCGCCACCGAGCGCATCAGCTCAGCATGCGGGATGCTGTCGTAGTATCCCGACAGGTCCGCATCCACCACCTCGTCATACCCGCGCCGCACCAAGGCATGCACATGCCGTACGGCGTCGTGCGCGCCCCGGTTGGCCCGATAGGCATACTGCTCCGGCTCCAAGTCGGCCTCGAAAATGGGTTCGAGCACCAGGCCTGTCGCCGTTTGCACGACCCGATCCCGAAGGGTCGGGATTCCGAGGGGCCGTTGCTTGCCATTGGCCTTGTCGATCCAGACCCGCCGCACCGGAGCGGCACGGTAGGTCTTGCTCCTGAGCTCCTTCGCCAGTTCGCCGAGCCACTCAACCAGCCCTGCCGCCTCGATCCGATCGAATGTCTGCCCATCCACCCCCGGGGCGCCGCCATTGGCGCGGCACAATCGGTAGGCGAACACCAGTACATCCGCTCGATAGATCTTGTCGTAGAGCTGGTGAAAGCGGAACCAGGCTTCTTCCTTCGCTTTCGCATGCAGTGCCTTTCGCAGCTTCTCGACCTTAGTTGGAGTTACCAGATTCATCATCAATCTCCTCGTCGCGCGCTGCTGCCAGCACTACTCCCAGACCAGGGGCCCTTCCCTCATGTCGGCATTACCCGACGTCTTCGGTACTACAACCCCATCCGCCACCCCAAGAGGCCGGGCCCGTGCCTTGCGGCACACCCGTTGGCCAGGTCGCTACCCCAGCCACCCCAAGGGGCTTCCCGTGTTGCGCTCATCGCCCGTGTGCATGCATGCCGTCGCCACTACCCCGACGGAATGACCAGGTGCGGCTGTCGTTCGTCTTCCCCAGCCATGTCAGCCTTCCCCGAATCTCAGCCGGGTCGGCTTCCGTATTGCCCTTTTCGAGGCCTGCTCAGCGTTCACTACACGTTACGGCCTGCATGCTCGCCAAGTCCCTTTCAGGACCTTCTACACTGAAAGCTCCACACGCTTCGTTGCCTCCACATGTGTTCCAGTTGCTACCGGCCGGAACGACAGTTGCCGGGTGGGAATCGCACCCACTGGGTGATGGCGCCTTTCACGGCGCACTGAGATATTCGGGCTAAGAGCGTGGGCGATAGAAACTGATGAACTCGATCATGGGGATCGGTCACGCCACGGAGCGGCATCGCGACCGCAAGACAGACAGACGGCGAGTCCGTGACGAAGCCTTGACGAGCGGAGGATCGGGAAAATATACGTGTACCGCCGGGCGACACGCTCAATGAGCTCGGGGGCGAGGAGCTTGAAGACGAGCTCAGGCGGCGCCATGCGACGGAAGTTGACCAACCGCTGGCACTTGCGCGGGGCTGTGCTATCGGGGCTTCCGGTCCCATCGCAAAGCCTCCTTCAAGCGCTGCGCGACGCGATTTTCCAGGAAGCCGGAAAACTCCAATGGCGGCAGCGTCGCTTTCGCGCAGGTAGACCCGTGCCGCGCCACCGTCGCTCGCGTAGTCCTTGCTGGATCTCGCGTACACCGTAGTAAACACGGGCACGGGCTGTCGCACGGCAGCCGGGATTTTGGCGGGGACGACCATCAGCCCGACGCTCTGCAGGAGCGCGCCCGTTACGGCGCCCTTGAACAGCGAGGGGTGTCCTGGGCTGACAGGGGGCCGAAGCGCATCCCGGCCAGCGGAAGGGCCGCGAGTTGGCGAGGATTACGCCCGGACGCCTCACGAAGATACATCGAGCGTTGGCATGGCGACTGCGCCGGTTCCCCATGCGATGACTTGTGTTGGACTGGTAGCCATTCCGCTGCGCATGGCGACTGGAGGAACGATGAACGCGAAACTCCCTGTCTCAGCCAGCACGCCGACTGGGCAATCCAATTCGACTGCCCGGGTGTGCTGCTGCAGGCGGACCCGTTCAGCCCGTTGCAGGATACTTGGCGGCTGGTCACGGCCATCGGCAAGCAGCTCGTCACCTGCCCGCCCTCGGTCGAAAGTGTGGCGCGTGCACGCCTGCTGCCGGTGCGGATGGTCAGCCCGTCGTTACGAGCTTGGATCGCGATGATCGGTTGAACGCGCTCGTCCTGACGCCGAAGGGTTTCTGCCCGGTACCCGAGATCCTCAAAGCCGTCCAGTTCACGATTCGCTCGAGCCTCCCGTGAGCCAGCCGGCACCACGACTACTTTAGCTCTTCGCCGCCGAGTGGGAACTCGTGCTCATAGGCGAAAATGCGACCTCATATGCGCATGTCGGCCACTTTGTCAGCACTTGGCGCCGGACATGGTGTGCTGGTGTATAGCCCATCCACCCCGAAATTTGGTGAGTAACCTCACGACTCAAGCAAACCGTGTCCAGAGAGGACGGCACGGAGTCCGTGGCATTCCCTACCTCCATGCGCGAAGCCCGCGAATCGCACCCATCAAGCTTCTTCAGCAACTCCACCGGCTGTGCATAGACGAACCGGACATACCTTCCGCGTCCATCACCGTGACCGAGATCCAGCGCGACGGTCGCCAGCACATCCCGCTTGCTCATTCCCGCTTCGATGCATTGCAACATCCGGTCCTGGGTATAGGCATACCGGTAACTATGCGACGTAAAGCCTTCAAGCGACGCCGGACCCAAATGGTTGTGCCAGACATTCTGGTACCGTTTCACCGCCTGCTCCAAGGTGGCCTGCGGAAACAAATCAGGTAGCTGATTTTTACTCAGGACGCCCAGCCCGAATCGCACCGCCACCAACGCTGCCACGCGATCGACAGGGTGGGTAAACCTTGGCTTCCCCGTCTTGGTACCCGCGATGACATGGACGGACTCGCCCCGCACCAGCTGCTGCTCCCACATCCTCAAGCTAGGACCGGACCTCACCGCCTCCTGTGCCCGAATGCCGAGTTGGCGCTGTAGCTGTACCGCAGCATCAACGTAGTCATCGCATTCCATTGCCGCTGCAAGGATCAGCTGGTCAGCCTGTGGAGATACGCGTTTATTCTTCCCGTTGCGCCGCGCATGATCAATCCCGAGCGCCTTGTTGGAGATCAGGGGGTCGCCTGCCATGCCTTGGCGGTCGATCGTACGCAGCATGACGCGAATGTGGGACATCAAATTCTGCAACGTGCGGTCAACGTCACCGGCATCGCGCCGCGCATCCACAAACAGCCGGATGTGTTTGGCACCGACACTGCGCAGATCGGGAATTTGGAAATTGTGGTGGTACATGCATTCGACGAACTGCTTAGCCGTCCGCACCCGCGCTTGGCGGGTGAGATTGGAGCCGCCCGCCTTGATGGCGACCTGCTTGGCGGCATTGATTGTTTTGGATCGTTTGCTCATAAAAGCCTCCAACGAAGTGTGTGGAGTGCGCGACGGTTTTCTGCCCTGGTTCGCCGCGACTGCGGCACTTTGGATCGATCGATTGCACGGGCAGCTCGCGCCCAGCGCGCACTCGCCGGTAGGTTGAGTGTTTTTCCCTGCACGGGCTGCGCATGGCTAGTGCGCGCACGGCCGCTGTCGCAGAATTCAGGGGTCGTCCATGGCGGACGATAGGCAACGAGTCAATGCAACCGCTCGGGGCCGGCTTAGCGCCGGCTTCGTAATACAACCTTGGCGTAGATAACGCGCAGAAAACGTGCGTCACTTACTTGCCGAAACGGCGGATCATCCTGTGACTTGGGTTCCCGCGGCTCGCAAAATGGCGTCACTCCCTCGCTCATCACTGAGTGCCATTGCCTCAAGCCGCGTTCCGCTCGGCATGTCACTCGAAGCCAGCAGGGTCCAAAGCAAACCCAATGGAACGATCGAACCACAGGCGGGCAGGCGCCACACAATGGGGAGCCTCACTCAAGCTCGCTAGCTCGCTGCAGACCGCCGGTGGTGAGCAATATGGTTCCTCCCTCACCACATCGGCAGGTGGCAAAGCCTCTGGCTAACCTCTCACGAGCACCCACTTCAGTGCGTCGAACTACGCGGACTGCAGGGCACCCAATCGGTTGAGCGAGCGCCGTCGCTACCTCGGCTGGACCGCGCCAACGTAAGGTAGCCATCAATCGAATCCAGTGTTGCGCTGGAATCGCTTAGGCAACCGGTCCCGGCGGACCAGCTGCGAACATCGGTGAACGTTCAACCCGATCGCATACGGCTGAGGTTCATCGATTTCTACCGCCAAGGCTCCTAGCCGCTACTGGTGCTGAGAATGCCCACGGCCCTCAGCCACACCAGATCCTTTTCAGTCATTGCGGTAGAACTGCGCCGCGGAGGCATGCTGCCGCCAGCGCGAAACCACCTTCAACCGCGTCTCATGCATATCTCGCACGTGACGCATCTTTCGCACACTCAGTCCAAGGATGCAACTTCAAAGCCCCTCAATGGGGATGCCTACTCTCTTGTGACTCTCGTCACCGCCGGTCAACGTGCCGGCCAACGTGATGCGCGGACTCGCGCATGTACACACAGACACTCTCGTGTCCAGAATCTTTGGACGACGCCTTAAATACATCAGTATCCGCCCACGACTCGCATCTTGGACCCCGCAGAATGCCCGTGCAAGCATTTCGCCGCCTCCGCGATGTTCCATTTTTTCTCCCACGTAACCCGTCGCGCCTTTGTCCGCATTTTCGGGGCATCGCTGGCTGAGAAGTGATGAATCCTGCCTTGGAAATGTCGTTGGAGGTTCCCTTCGTGATTCCGTTACAGCTACCACTGCAGGACGAATACCTCGATGTGATCTTCCCGGGACCACAACCAATCACTTACCTCTTGGGTGTTATGTACGGCCAAATTACCGAGAATGAGGAAGACCTTGCGCCCGGCATCTTTGACCAGACGCCGCATGAACTCAATCAGGACCACGTCCGACATCGCGCCTGAGTACATCATGAATCGTATCCCGCCCTGATGGGTGATCGCCGAGACCAACGATTTGCGCTTGTGCCGGCGCGGAATTCCAGTCGCCGAGTGCATCCCGCGCGACGCCGAGCGCTGATGGCGCGATTCATCGCTGCGTATGTTGGTCAGTTCGCCCCAATAAATCTCCGCGCGCTCCTTTCTGGCACGCCGCCGAAAGCGCAGATAGCTTTCAGTCAGCAATCCAAGCACTAGCACCCGTGCCTTGTCGCGTTCATGCCCAAGCGGGATCGGCTTCGGAACATAGCCCCAGCGCTTCAGATAGTTCCCCACGGAGTGCACCGACATCAGCACTCGGCACTGGTCCTTGATCAACCTCTGGATTGCCTTGCGCGTCCATAGAGCAGAAGGCAACTGCAACTGGTCGGGATAAGACTGGCAGATCCAATCCCGGACCCGTTCCTCTTGGGCCTTTGTCAACGCACGCCCCGAAGCCTTCGGACGGCCGCCACGCCCCACCACGGCCGCTTGCTGGGGCGCCCGCGCCAACGAGCGCAGCAGCGTTGACAGATAGGTGACAGAGTACCCCGTGGCTTCGCGGATCTCTGCCAGCACCAAGCCCGACTCCCGCAATCGCAGTGCCCGCTGCCGAAGCGCAATCCTGGCTTCGGTACTCGCGCGACGACGATCTTCTATGCCCATGACTCCAGCATGCCACACGATCGCTTCAGGTAGTTTCGTTCCCTGCCTAGAAAACGCGGACACGCTCAGGATGCGCCCCGCCGACTTGCCGACGGTTCCGCCTGTGGGACGCTATGCGTGTGCCCGCAGCGGACCTAAACAAAAATGAATTACTTCGATGAAACCCGGTGGGTGGCGATCAAGGAAATCGTCATCGATTTTGGCATTGGCCGCCAAACGTTGTGGCGGTGGCGCGAATCCAACGACTTCCCCCCGGAGAGGAAAGGAGTTCGACCCGTGCAGTACTGGTCGGCCGCCGTCGTCGACTGGCTGATCCGGCACAGAAAATTCCGGATTCTCCGGCACCTGGGTTTTCGACCCCCGTGGGCACGGACGCCTAACGATGTGCCATTCAGTGGAACCTTGCAGGATTGAGGGTGTGAACGCCAACCCGCACATTCTGGACGCTGCACAGCTTCGCGCGCTTTCGCGCAAGCGTTCGGCTGCGGCTGTGCGGAAGTGGGCGAACCGGCAGGGGATCAAGACACTGGAAGGTGCGGATGGTCCGTGGACGACGGTAGAAGCTGTCAACCGGGCGCTTGGTGTAGGATCGGCAAACGAGCCTGTCTATCAGCCGGACATGATCGCATGAGCCGCTCCCGCAAACTCGATCCAACAATCCCCGCGTTCATTGACCAGCGCAAGCTCCCGGTCGGCTGCTACTGGAACCGGCGCGATCGATACTGGTACTCGCTGCCAGCCGGCAAGCGCAAGTGGATTGCAAGCAAGGATGCCATGCTTTCGGACCTGCATATGGCCATGGAGACTTTGGGCGGCACGGATCGCACGTCGCTGGATTATATGCTCGGGAAGTTTGAGACGTCAGCGCAGTTCAAGGATCTGGCGCCGAGCACGCGAGACGATTACCGCTACTGCCGCCGCGTGTTGCAGGGGTTCAAGACCAAGCTCGGGGTAACGTTCGCGGAGCTTCGCCGCGCCAGCATCACACCGCCAGCGATCCAGCGGCTCGTGGACGCGCTGGCCGCGGATCATCCCACCAAGGCCAACCACGTCAAGCGGTACTTGAGCGCCGCATACTCTTGGGCGCGCACCGGGCTCGACGGTGTCACGGACAACCCCGCCAAGGGTGTCCGGCAGGCCAAGGAGCGCGCCGCGCACCGTACCCCCGCCATGGATACCATGCGGGCGTTCGTGGTGTTTCTGCGCGAGCGCGGAGCGTTGCCGTCGCGGTCTGCCGGATCGGTTGCGCCATATCTCTGGGCGGTCGCGGAAATCTCCTACAGGTGTCGGGCGCGCAGTATCGAGGTGCGGGAGTTGACCGACGCGGACGCATCGGATACGGGCATCACGATCCGCCGTCACAAGGGCAGCTTGGCCAATATCACGGCCTGGTGCCCGGAGCTACGGGAAGCATGGGATTGGCTGGTATCACGCCGGAACGAGATCTGGCGGCGCAGGCTGGCTGTCGTGCCCATTGCGCCTGACAAGCGTCCGATTGTCGTCACTGAGGATGGGCGCGCCGTAGGCAAATGGACGCTCAATTCAGCGTGGCGTCGGGCTGTCAAGCAAGCGCTGGCTGCCGGCGTGATCACGGCGGAAACGCGGTTTGGCCTGCACGGGTTGAAGCATCGCGGCGTCACCGACACACTGGGCGGACGCACGGCTCGTCAAGAGGCGGCTGGCCACAAGACGCCGGCCATGAGTGACCTCTATTCGCACGAGTTGGACGTGGTGCAACCGGCCGGCAAAGGACACTCGCGGGCCGGTTGATTTACACATCCATTTACACGGATCGGCTGAAAGTGGCGCCCGAGCCCCGACTCGAACGGGGGACCCTCTGATTAACAGTCAGATGCTCTAACCAGCTGAGCTACTCGGGCAATAAGCCGGTCATTATCGTGGCTGCCGGATAGGCTGTCAAAACTCGAAAACCCGCGGTAAACAAGCAACCACCGGTAGGAGCGGCGGAAGCCGCGATCGAGGCAGCGATCAAACGGCGCTCCCGCAGGAGGTTCGGTCGGGCCTTCCAGCCCTCCTGCAGGCGACGTGCATCGACCGGCCGGCGCGCGAACCGCAGCGAAAACATGCAAGTTCGAATGGACCGGCGGGATTGCCGGCTCCGTCGCTACGCTCCTTGAGCCGGCCTACGTCTCCACGAGGCGACACAACCACACGCCGCCGTCTGCGGCGAGATGCAGCGATCACGGACGATCGCACAAAAATCAGATCGCACCAATCAAGAATTTGGGATCAGCAGCACCTGTCCCACCTGGATCCCGCCGCCCGCCTGAATCTTGTTGGCATTGGCCGAGCGCAGCGCGCGCATGCTGACGCCATACTGCTGCGCGATGCCGGAAAGCGTCTCGCCGCGGGTGACCTTGTGCATGTCCTGGAACGTCTCGTCGGCACGCGCGATGGCCTTGTTCCTGGATGCGACGAGTTTTGCCGTCGCCGGCTCCGCCGCGTGGTCGCCGGTGGCGGTCGTGCCCTGGCTGGCGACTTCCGGCGCACCACTGGTGGTCAGGTGCAGACGCTCGTTGCGTTGTTCCGCGAACAGGGTTCCGGGCGGCGGCGTGGTCTCGAAATACTCCTTCACCCCGGTCAGGATCGCCTTGGCCAGTTGCTCGCGGTCCTTGCTGCTGTCCAGCCTGCGTTCGTCCTGACGACTGCTGATGAACGCGGTTTCGACCAGGATCGACGGCACATCCGGCGAGCGCAGCACCACGAAGTTCGCGCCCTGCACGGTATTGCGATACAGCGGTCCGATCTTGCCGAGTGCGGTCAACACGTCGCCACCGACCTCGTGCGCCGCATGCATGCTTGCGCCCTGCGAAAGATCCAGCAACACCGAAGCCAGGGTATGGCTCTTGTTGTCCAGCGACACGCCGCCGATCAGGTCGGAAGCGTTTTCGCTCTTGGCCAGCCAACGCGCGGCCTCGCTCTGCTTGCCATGCGTGGACAACACCCACACCGACCCGCCGCGCGCGCTGCAGTAATCCGGGCAGGAATTGGCATGGATCGACACGAACAGGTCGGCCTTGTCTTTGCGCGCGATCTCGAAACGCTTCTCGAGCGGTACGTAGTAATCGCCCTTGCGGGTCAGCACGGCGTGCATGCCGGGCTGTGCGTCGATGAGTTTGGCCAGGTCCTTGGCGATTCCCAGCGTGACGGTCTTCTCCATCGTGCCGTTCGCGCCGATCGCTCCGGAATCGTCGCCGCCGTGACCGGCGTCGACCGCGATCACCACCGGCCGCGGCTTGCCGTGCGCGATGTCGGAGTCGATGGTCCGCACGATCTGCGTCGGCTGGTTGCTCGGCGTGCCGAGGTCCACCACCAGCCGGTAGCCATACTGGGCGGCCGGCGGCAACAGGAAGCTTTTCGGATGCGCGGCGCGGTCGAGATCCAGCACGATGCGAGCCTTGCCCTGGAAGTGGCCGACGCGGATGTCCTTGACCGCGCCCCTGCCCGATCTCGCGCCCACGCCTTTGCCGAATGCGCCGTTGTCGAGGTCCAGCACCACGCGGTCGGGCTTGCTCAACTGGAACAACTGGTAGTCCACCGGCGCGGACAGTTCCAGCACCACGCGCGTGGAATCCGGCCCGCCCCAGACGCGTACGGCCGTGACGGTCGGCTTGGCGGCAGGCGCGGCAAACGCCACCGCGGCGCCCACCAGCACCCCGCAAATCAGGACCAACACCGACAGCAATGGGCGGACTGCCCTCCTCATGGCCCCGAATTCAACCGCAAGTGGCCCCGGATTGCAAGCTCTTTTCCCTTTGTTATCCGTGGGCTGCGGACGATTTATCGATAATTGTTCAGAAAGTTGCGCCAAGTTGCGGTCGATATCCCCGCCTGACTACTCCTTGACCGTCATCCCGGCGAAGGCCGGGATCCATGGTCGCTGTGACGAAGCAAAGTCAAAATGGATCCCGGCC
>JBOHYT010000147.1:0-6588 GCA_050738055.1 Rhodanobacteraceae bacterium | reverse complement strand
CCTTGACATGGTAGGGGTCACAGGTTCGATCCCTGTACTGCCCACCAATTGGTTCACCCACATACGCCACCTTCACGGTGGCGTATGTGCGTTCGTTGTCTACAAACCGCCTAAACCGACGGCTTTGCGGTGCTCGAGAGGCAACACTTTGGGCGCAGCGAGCTGAGGCTGCCGCGTAGTCGATTCAATCCAAACGGTAATTCAGGCGCGCGATCAGAGGTGCGGCGTGTACGGTCGCAACGACCCTACCGTCGTGACCAGGCCCTGCTTCAAGTGGCAGTCCAGCAGTTCATCGACGCTCTTTGGCGGGCGCGTGAGCGAAGCACGGTGGTCGTGCACCGCGGCAATCACGGCTGCGGGATTGATGCCAAATGCGTGCTCGATGAACTCGTCTGGGTGCTGGGCGGTGATGCCCCGTGGGGCGAGCACCGCAGCGGGGAAGTCCTTGAGGTTGTACGTCACGATGGTGCCGGCATGGCACAGGATGGCCGCGGCCAACACATGGCGATCATCCGGGTCGGGCAGCTCAAGCTGAGTCTCCGAACCCTCGTAGCCGGAGACAAGGCAATCCGGCACGCTGGCATCCATCCGTTCGCGAGTACGTTCCAGCCGCTCGCGTGACAGATCGGGACGCTTGGCCAGCAGGTTGCGCATCCACTCGTCGTGAATCCGCGCCGTCCAGCGCGCACGAAACAGGTCACTCACGGCGAGCTGCATCAGCAGGTCGCGCAGCGGCGCCGGGTACAGCACGCAAGCGTCATAAAGCGCGACGAAACCAGCCATCAATAGAAGCCCTGTTCCTGCGCTTCGCGGGCCAGTTCGGTCAGCCGCGCCTTGCTCCGGGCAAGCTGGGCGTTTTTGTAGGCCATGAGATCGCGGAAATACACACGACGGTGTGTACCTGCCTTGTGGAACAGCAGCTCACCACGTTCCAGCAACCCCACCACGTACGGGCGGGACACGCTCAGGAAGTCGGCAGTTTGCTGCGTGGTCAGCTCGGCATGGATCGGCACCAGACTCACGGCATTGCCGGCAGCCATGTTGTTCAGGATGTCGACAAGCATCCGCAGTGCCTGTACCGGCACCTCGATGTCGCCATCGCTGTCGATCACGCGCAGTCGCGCGGTCTTGCCGTGACCAATGCACGCTGCCAGAAGCCGGCTGCTTTCGCGCGCCAGTTCCGACTCTTCCGGGGTGGTCGGCGCCGTGATGAGTTGTTCACTTGTTAGGGCAGACATGGCTTTTCATACCTCTATGAAGCCTTCTATCGATACCCATGTTAGCCGTTATCAGAAATAAACGCAATATCGGAAACAAACGAAACGTGGCATCAGGCGCACGGCTTCGATGCCCCAGGCCAAACTCCGGTGCGATCAACCAGCACCACTGGATGCCGCGGTGGACGAATGTCCGCTTGCTCACGAGCGTTCCGCCTACGCGTATTCCGACATGCCAAGCTGGTCGCTCAGCTTCTTGAGCAACCGCAGCAGCGCTTGATGGGCTGCGTAGGCGGCCTCCGGATTCACGGCTTGCTCGCCATAGCGCACCTTTGGATCGCAGTGGATGATGCCAAGGTCGTCGGCATCAAGCGAAACGCTGCCCACCGCGCTACTTTACGTGCGAGCGTGCGGCGCCGAGCCGTAATGTGCTCCGTTCCGCGTTGGCGTGGCGCCGTCCGTGGGCGCACGTGGTACCTTTACCCATCCATCCATGCCGTGTGCGCGACCAATCACGAGCAGAACATCATGAACACCTCTCTGCGCAATCTACCCATCGAGCAGCGCCTGCATCTGGTCGAAGATCTGTGGGACAGCATCGCGGCCGACCAGGCTGCGCTCCCCTTGTCGACGGCGCAGCGTGCCGAGCTCGATCGGAGGTTGGATGATTACGAGGCAACCGGAGATCCCGGTCGACCGGCGGAACAAGTGCTGCAAGACGTTCTCAAGCGCCTGTGACGTTGCCGCTCCATATCAGGGCGGATGCAGCGGGACATCGAGGATGCGGCGGCTTGGGATGAGCAACAACATCAAGGGTTGGGTCGCGCATTCGTGGACAACCTGCGCGAGGCGTTGCAGGCCATTGTTGATCAACCCGGGGTGTATCCGCTCGTCCATCGCCGCACCCGCCGCGCACTGGCGCACAGATTTCCTTTCGGGATCCACTACCGTGTCGAGGCCGAGAAAATCGTCGTGATCGCCGTGATGCACGGCAGCCGCGATCCTCGGCGCTGGCAGACACGAACGTGAGTCGCGACCGTTCCAAACACTTGCGATAACGACCGCAAGCAATTTCCGGTCGTTTTTCGTATCTCAGCGTCCCAAATTGCCGCGACAGGCCGTCACCCTTCGAACGACACGGGCGCCACGCCGGGTGAACGTGCGGCGAGCAGCGCCTCGACGCGTGGGGTTGCCGCGATGGTAGCCGCGTCGTCGAGAAACGCCAGCCGCATCCGGCGTGCGAGCACGTCCTCGGCGGTGAGCGCCATTTCGCGATCGCGCGCCCACGCAACCTCCGCTTCGATGTACGGGTAATCTGCCGCGAGGCGCCGGGGTCCATCGTCGCCGGCGGTGGCGAGCAACTGGGCGGCCAAACCGCCATACGCATGCGCAAGGTGCGTGGCGATATCCGCGTCCAGGTGATGCCGGACGGCCAGTTCGTCGGCCAGGTTCGCGTGAAACCCGTCGCTACCGGCGAGCGCCAGTTCGCGCGTGCGGCAGTCGTTCCGCGGCTCGAGGTCCGCGGTCGCAATCGCGCGATCGACGGTTTCCTCCGCCATCAGCCGGTAGGTGGTCCACTTGCCTCCGGCGATGGTCACGAGGCCCTTCGGCCCCACCTCGACGTGGTGCTCGCGCACGATGTTGGCGGTCGTCGCGGCACGCTCCGCGATCAGCGGCCGGATGCCCGCCCAGCAGGCGCGCACGACGGTGCGGTTGGGCGCCGGCACGAGCCATTTGCCGAGTTGGTCCAGCAGGTATTCGACCTCACCGTCGGTGGGTTCGGGCGAGTCCACCGATTTGGCCGCGACGTCGGTGGTCCCGGCGATCGTGCGTCCCTGCCACGGCAGCAGGAACAGCACGCGGCCATCCGCGGTCTTCGGAATCACCAGCCCATCGCCACCGGGTGCCCAGCTCGCGTCGAAAGCCAGGTGCGTGCCGCGGCTGGGCTCCAGCAAGGCAGGCGCTTGCGGTTCCTGCATGCGACGAATGGCGTCACATCCGGGTCCGGTCGCGTTGACCACGACCCGCGCACGCACGTCAAACGGATGTCCATCCAGCACGTCGCGCAGGTGGGCCCCGGTCAGCCGTCCGCCCTGCTCCGTCAACGCGGTCACCTCGACGCGGTTGGCCACCACGGCCGATTCGCGCGCCGCCGTGACCAGCAACGTGATCGCCATGCGCGCATCGTCGAACTGGCCGTCGTAATAGGCGATGCCGCCCTTCAGCCCGGATGCGCGCAAGCGAGGAAAGGAATGCAGCATTGCGGCGCGGGACACGAAATGGCTGCGCCCGATCGCGGCCCGTCCGGCGGCGCGGTCGTACAGCCACAGGCCCGCGCGGTAGAACATCGCGCCGGGCCACGAATAGACGGGCACCACCAGACGCAGAGGTTGCACCAGATGCGGCGCGGTCGCGAGCAGGATCGCGCGTTCGGCCAGGGCTTCACGGACCAGACGGAATTGCGCGCGGTCGTGCCGCAGGACGGCGGCCTCGAGGTATCGCACCCCGCCGTGCACCAGCTTGGTCGAACGGCTCGAGGTACCGCTGGCGAAGTCGCCGCGCTCCACCAGCGCCACGGACAGTCCGCGGGTGGCGGCATCCAGCGCCACGCCGGCGCCGGTCGCGCCGCCGCCGATCACCAGTACGTCGAACGATTCCCGTTCGAGCCGGGCCAGATGATCGGGGCGCCGCATTCCGTTCACGCGTCCGCCCAGCCGCGCGCACGCGAGCACGCGCGCTGCCACTGGCGATAGCGCTGATTGCGCGCTTCGGTTCCCATTTTCGGCTCGAACCGGTCGCCGGCCCGCCACCATTGCGCCAATTCATCCGGATCGACGACGCCGGTCCCCGCGGCGGCCAGCATCGCCGCGCCCAACGCCGTGGTCTCGGTGATCCGCGGCCGTGCGATCGGCACGCCCAACAGGTCGGCCTGGATCTGGAGCAGCAAGTCGTCGGTGGCCGCGCCGCCATCGACGCGCAGCGAGGTAATCGGCGCGCCGACGGCTGCCTGCATCGCTTCGATCACGTCGCGCGTGCGGAACGCGATGGCCTCGAGGCTGGCGCGCGCGAGATGCGCCGCCGCGGTGCCGCGGGTCAACCCGAGGATCGTCCCGCGCGCTGCCGCGTCCCAGAACGGCGCGCCCAGGCCGGTGAACGCCGGCACGATCACGACGCCGCCGGCATCCGGCACCTGGCGTGCCAGGTTCTCGACGTCGGCAGACTGCTCGATCAGGCCCAGCCCGTCCCGCAACCACTGCACCAGCGCGCCGGCCACGAAGATCGAACCTTCGAGGCCATAGGCCGGTGGCTCGCCCGGCAGGCTGCACACCGGCCCGCTGATGAGTCCTTCGCCATCGCGCCGTTCGGAACCCGTGTGCATCACCACGAACGCACCGGTGCCATAGGTGTTCTTGACCTCGCCCGCCTTGCGGCAATGCTGGCCGAGCAGCGCCGCCGGCTGGTCGCCGGCCACGCCGAGCAGATCGATGTCACCGTCGCCGAGCGTCGTCGTGCCGAACTTCGCCGACGAGGCGCGCACCTCGGGCAACAGCACGCGCGGAATGTCGAACAGCGCCAACAGTTCGTCGTCCCAAGCGAGCGTGTCGATGTCGAACAGCAGCGTGCGCGCCGCGTTGGTGACATCGGTCGCGTGCACGCGACCGCCGGTCAGGTTCCAGACGAGCCAACTGTCGACCGTGCCGAACGCGAGCTCGCCGCGCTCCGCACGCTGGCGTGCACCTTTCCCATGATCCAGTATCCAGGCGATCTTGCTGGCGGAAAAATACGGGTCGAGCCGCAGACCCGTTTTGGCACGGATCGATCCGGCCAAGCGTTGCTTTTCGAGCGACCGGCATTGCCCGGCGGTGCGCCGATCCTGCCAGACGATCGCCGGCGCGATCGGACGGCCCGTTGCACGCTCCCAGACGACGGTCGTTTCGCGCTGATTGGCCAAGGCGACGGCCGCCACCTCGCGCGCGCCGATGCCCGCCTCGGCCAGCGCGGCTTCGGCCGCTGCGCGTTGCGTGGTCCAGATCTCCATCGCGTCCTGCTCGATCCAGGCCGGCTGCGGCCAGCGCACCGCCAGTTCACGCCGGGCGGTGGCGCGCAGGCCGCCGCGTTCGTCGAACACCAGCGCGCGGCTGCTGCTGGTGCCTTGGTCGAGTGCCAGAAAGTACGCCATGGTCTGCGCCTGAATACGAAGTGGGCGACGCGATCCCAATCCCCGCCCCGCGACCAGTGTACGCAGCCGGCACCGCACGCGTTGCCTACAATGGCAGCGACATCGGCTGGCGGCACCGGAGACGAGACCCATGAAGCTGATTGCCCACCGCGGCGGCGCGGGTCTGCGCGTGGAAAACACCCTGGCCGCATTCGCCAACGCGATCAGGCTGGGGGCCGACGGCGCCGAGCTGGACGTCCACTTGAGTCGCGACGGCGAGGTCGTGGTGCACCACGACGATGCATTGAACCCCGCCTACTGCCGACATGCCGGGGGAGACTGGATTCGAGCCGACGAGGCGCTGGCGCTGTCCGCGCTGACCTACGCCCAGATGCAAGGCTACGACATCGGCACGCCGAAGCCGGGCACCGACTACGCGCGCCGCTTCGACCGCATCCAGCCTGTGCCGGAGCAACGCATCCCGCTGCTGCGCGACGTGATCCGACTGGTGACCACGCACTCGGCAGAATTCGTCCTCGTCATCGAGATCAAGACCCCGCCGCTCGCCGCCGCGCGCCAACCGTGGAAGCCACTGGTCGACGCCACGCTCGCGGTCATCGATACCGAACACTTCGCGGAGCGCGCGATCGTGTGCGGGTTCGACTGGGGCTCCTTGCGCTATGCGAGGCAACGTCATCCGGACCTTGCAACCTGGCTCACGACGTCGCCCTTGAGCTGGTTCCGGGATGGTCCGCCGCCCGCGGACATTCCGCCCGAGCCTGCCGAACTCCAGGCATTGCGCGAGGGTTACGCAACCGGCGACGCGCCATGGTTTGCCGGTTTCGACCCGCGCCGCTTCGGCGGCAGCTACCCGCGAGCCGTTGCGGCCGCCGGCGGCAACGCGTGGTTCCCGTTCCACCGTGATTTCACCGGCGACACGGCGCGGGAGCTGGCGCGCCTTGGACTCGACAGCGCCGCCTGGTCGGCGAACCTGCGCGACCCCGCAGAGCTCGCGCGTCTGGCCTCGACCGACCTCGTCAATCTGGTCGTCGATTACCCGGATGTGATCGTCCCGCGCTGATTGTGATACGCGATCAACCGCAAGCCGATTCGTGCACCTGCGGACGGAAGCCGGCGTTGAACATCGCGACGATCGACCGCGGAGTGAGCACGTCGACCGGGTCGCCCGCGCAGAGCGCCGGCAGCGGAACG
>JBOHYT010000146.1:0-7915 GCA_050738055.1 Rhodanobacteraceae bacterium | reverse complement strand
GTGTTTCGCCAGTTGCTTGATACCGGCGATCTGGTCGGGCAGCGTGTTGTCGCCCATGTCGCCGTACCAGTAGTGGTGGAAGCTGCGCGAGCGCCACGGGGTGCCCATGCCGTTGATCGCGACCACGATGAACCCGAGTTCGGCCATCGCCTGATGATCTCCACGCGCGGGCATCCAACTGAAGGTGAACACCGATCCGGTCTGCGGGCCGGGGTATATGTAGTCGATGATCGGATACTTCTTCGCGGGATCGAAATTGCTCGGCTTGAACATCAGCCCGTACAGCGGGGTTTTGCCGTCGCGCGCCTTCACCGTGATCGGGATCGGCGGCACCCAGCCGGCGGCATTCAGGCGCGAGATGTCGGCCTTGGCCACCGTCGCGATGACGTGTCCATCATCGGCCGAGCGCAGCACCGTGATCGGCGGCGTGGTCGGCGTGGAATAGGAATCGACGAAAGTTTTTCCGTCCGGCGACATCTCGATGGTGTGGTCGGCGTCTTCCGGAGTCAGCAGGGTCGTCCTGCCGGTATCGACGTCGAGCTTGAAGAACTGCCGGTAGTACGGGTTGACGCCGGGCGTGCGGCCCACGCCCACGAACCACAGCGTGTGCGTCGGGCGGTCGAGGTGCAACACCTCGGTGACGTTGCCGTCGCCCGTGGTGATCGCGCGTTCCTGTTTGCCGGTCTTGAGGTCGTAGAGATACAGGTTGGCCCAGTTGGTCTTCTCGGACGGCCAAATCGCCTGGCCGGAGCTTGCTCGATTGGAGCCGGGCAGGTACTGCCAGTTCACGCGTCCGTGGCCGCTTTCGTAGTATTCGTCGGCGGTGAACTCGAACGCCGTCCGCACCTCGCCGGTTTCCGCATTGGCAATCCGGAACCACTCGTGCTGGCGGTTGCGCGAGGTCGTGACCAGCGCGAGCGTCTTGCCATCCGGCGCCCATTTCACGTCGCTCCATTGATACGGCTTGCCCTGATCGCAGGCCAGCGTGTCGCAAAGGGTGGAAAGGCGTTCCTCGGGCTGCATGTTCAGCCGCACCATTTTTTTCGTCGCGACGTCGATCACCACCGGTTCGATCATGAACACGTGCTTGTCACCCGGCAGCGGGTACTTCCAGGCATCCAGCTTCGGATGCCCGACCCTCGATGAGACCGTGTACATGTCGCCGACCTCGCGCTGGTCCTGCCGGTAGGTCGCGATCTTTTTCGAGTCGGGCGACCAGCGCACGATCACGCCATCGCCGTGGATCCAGCCCGCGTTTTGCGTGCCGTAACCGTAGTTCTTCACGCCATCGGTGGTGAGCTGCGTCTCCTTGCCGGTCGCGACGTCGCGCACCATGAGGTTCCAGTCGCGCACGAACGCGAGCAGCTTGCCGTTCGGAGACAGCGCTCCGGGTTCGCTGCCGGTCTTCAGCAGCTTGGAAAGCTCGGTGCAGACACCTTCGCCGGAAAGATCGCAGCGGTACGTCTTCTCACCGAGCGTGACATCGAGTTTTCCGTCCGGCGCCGGGCGGAAATCGAACGATCGCGGGAATTTTTCCGCATCGACCGGCTTGCCGCGCGCCTTGCCCAGCGCGGCGGCCAGTTTCGCCTGATCGAACGGCGGAGACACCTTGCCGGTCGTCGCGTCCATTTCCAGGAAATGATCACCCGAGGCATCGTGGTCGCGATACCAGAAGTGCGTGCCGTCGAGCCATTTCACCCGCTGCACGTCGTGGTCGACCAATGGCACGGTGCTCTGCGGCAGGAATCCCACCGCGCGCGCGTAATCGGCATCGGTCAGTTGGCGGCCGTGTGCGTTCGCGGCAAACACGAGCGCAAGCGAGACGAGCAACAGGCACGTGACATGGTGGATCGAGGGCATGGAGGGCTCCGGGTCGGCCGAGCGGGCCGGCAACCCGTCGATCCTAGACCTCGCGCGGCCTTCCTACCCCTGCCAAAAGTCGTAGTCGAGCCGATCCCGAAATGGGGTCAGGTACATTTTCCACGCGCGAGCCCGGCGTTGATCGAGACGCGGCCAAGGAAAATGTACCTGACCCCATTTCGGTCCGTCACCACCGGCGAACGTGTACGTATCGCCGGCGCCCGCTGGCCGGCGAAAGGTCGATCAGCAGCGCAATCACGATGCCAACGATCGGCCACAGCGTCCACTGCCCGTGGAACCAGTGCATCACCGCGGTGTACCAGAGCAGCGTGGTCGGCAGGAAGAGGAACCCCAGCACCGGCCACAACGCGATAGAGAAAATGCCGCTGAACCAGGAAGTGAACAGCCACAGCAGCACGATCACCACGCGCGGCACGAACAGTGCAAACAGGACCATCAGGCACGGCATGCAAAATCTCCTTTCGCACGTAGGGCGGAAATGGGGTCAGGTACATTTTCCACGCGCGAGCCCGGCGTTGATCGAGACGCGGCCAGGGAACCTGACCCCATTTCCTGGGAAAATGTACCTGACCCCATTTCCGCCATTTCCGGTCATGTGCCCCCGGCGCGCGACCCCGGGATCGGCGGACCCTTCAACTCGAGCATGTTGCCTTCTGGATCGAACAGGTAGATCGACGAGCCCTGACCTTCCGCACCGTAACGCATGCCGATCTCGCCCACGCGCGCGCCGTGCGCTTCGAGGTGCGCGACGATCGCGGCCTCATCGTAACCGTCGACGGCCACGCAGACGTGATCGACGTTGTGCGCGTCGGCGCCGGGCGCCGCGCCGCCCTTGCGCCCGAGCTTGCCATCGACGTCCACCAGGTCGATCAGCGATGCACCCGCGCGCAACTGATACAGCCCGGCGTCCGGCTGATCCAGCTCCGGCGTGCAACCGAGCACGTCGCAATAGAAACGGCGCATCGCGGCAACGTCGCGCACCCGCAGGACCACGTGGTCAAGCTGGCGCAGGCGAAACGGAACGGGCATGGCAACACTCCCGCGGGACGAGTCCGGAATGGTAAAGCATCCCGGGCCACGAGAAACCTCCTGCTTAGCTGACCTTCAACAGACTTGAACCTGCACCAGCAACCAACATGTCGCCATTCCGGGGCCGCCCGCGCTGTTTGCGGGCGGAACCCGGAATCCACTTTCCGCTCCGGCACACAAGGAGCTGGATAGACTCGCCGCGTCCTGCGGCTCGCCCTGCGGGCCATCGGCTGCGCCGACGTTCGCTCCGGCATCCTGCCTCCGCAGTCGGGTTCCATCGCCGATGGAGCCGGCGACGGCCCCGGAATGACGACATTTTGACGTGAACCGTAATGACCGATTTGCCTGACAATCGATGCTAAGCAGGTTTGCGTTCATCCGTGTCAAATGCTCTTGCGTAAAAGCGCCGCCTGTATAATGCATGGCTGGTGGAAGAAGTGGCGCAGCCACTGCCGAAGGCGCAACGCCCGTAATCGCTCAGGCCCGATACCACCGCTTGCAAAAACTCTGGAGAGACCGGCTTTCGGAATCCGAAAGAACCGGCGCCGAAGGGGCAAGAAGCGCGGTCGACCCGCCGTCGCTTCCCAAACTCTCAGGTACCAAGGACAGAGGGGCGCGCGGGATGATTCGTCCCCGCCGTCTTCCCGGCCATGGATTGGCCGGGACCCAGCCCCATGGATGGCATGCACGACTGGATCCCGGCCTGCGCCGGGATGACGAGCATGAGAGTTTCACTACACGCCGCCGCCCGGACGCCCACCATGACCCAGAACATTCCTACCCTGCACGACCTCGAGCAACACGACGCTTTCATCGGCCGCCACATCGGTCCCGACGATGCCGAAATCGCGGAGATGCTGGGCACCGTCGACTACGACTCGCTGGATGCGCTGACCGACGCGATCGTTCCGGCGGCGATCCGCCAGAAGAACCCGCTGGCGCTGCCACCGGCGATCACCGAAACCGAAGCGCTCGCCAAGATTCGCGCGATCGCCGACAAGAACCAGGTGTTCAAGTCGTTCATCGGCCAAGGCTATTCCGGCACCCACGTGCCGCTGGTGATCCTGCGCAACATCCTCGAAAACCCGGCCTGGTACACGGCCTATACGCCGTATCAGGCAGAGATCTCGCAGGGGCGGATGGAAGCCCTGATCAACTTCCAGACCATGTGCGCGGATTTGACCGGCATGGAGATCGCCAACGCCTCGCTGCTCGATGAAGCGACCGCCGCGGCCGAGGCGATGACCTTGGCCAAGCGTTCGTCGAAGGCGAAGTCGCACGTGTTCTTCGTTTCCAAATACGTGCATCCACAAACGATCGAAGTGTTGAAAACCCGTGCGGAGCCCTTGGGCATCGAACTGCACATCGACGATGAAGCCAACGCCGGCAACGTCGATTGCTTCGGCGCGCTGCTGCAATACCCCGACACCTTCGGAACCGCGCGGGACTACAAAAGCTTGTGCGAGGCACTGCACGCAAAAGGCGCGCTGGTCGCGGTCGCGACCGACCTGCTCGCGCTCACGCTGATCACGCCCCCGGGCGAATGGGGTGCCGACATCGTGGTTGGCAATTCGCAGCGTTTCGGCGTGCCATTCGGTTTCGGCGGTCCGCACGCGGCATTCATGGCCTGCCGCGACGCCTGGAAGCGTTCGCTGCCGGGCCGGCTGATCGGCGTGTCGGTCGATGCACAAGGCAACAACGCGTATCGCCTGACGCTGCAGACCCGCGAGCAGCACATCCGCCGCGAGAAGGCGACCTCCAACATCTGCACCGCGCAGGTGCTCTTGGCGGTGATGGCCGCGATGTACGCGGTCTACCACGGCCCGGAAGGGTTGACACGCATCGCGCGGCGCACCCACCGGCTCGCCGCCATCCTCGCCGCGGCCCTGCGCAAGACCGGCATCCAGGTCGGCGGCGATTTCTTCGACACCCTGCACGTCACCGGCATCGACGCGCACACCATCCACGCGATGGCGAAAGCCGCGCACATCAACCTGCGCCACATCGACGCGACTTCGCTCGCGATCAGCCTCGATGAAACCACCACCCGCGAAGACGTCGCGCAACTCGCCTCGCTGTTCGGCGCGCGCATCGACGACATCGACGCGCTGGATCGCGACACGCCCGACGCACTGCCCGACGCGCTGCAGCGCACGTCCACGTTCCTCACCCACCCGGTATTCAACTCGCACCGCAGCGAACACGAGATGCTGCGCTACCTTCGCCAGCTCGCCGACAAGGACCTGGCGCTCGACCGCAGCATGATCCCGCTGGGCTCGTGCACCATGAAGTTGAACGCGACCGCCGAGATGATCCCGGTCACCTGGCCCGAGTTCGGCAACATTCATCCACTGGCGCCGCCCGAGCAGTGGAGGGGTTACAAGGAATTGATCGACGGCCTGGAAGCGATGCTGGTCGCGATCACCGGCTACGACGCGGTCAGCCTGCAGCCCAACGCCGGCGCGCAGGGCGAATACGCGGGCCTGCTCGCGATCCGCGCGTACCACCACGCCAGCGGCCAGGCGCAACGCGACGTGTGCCTCATCCCGGAATCCGCGCACGGCACCAATCCAGCCTCCGCGCAGATGTGCGGGATGACGGTGGTCGTCACCAAGTGCGACAGCCACGGCAACGTCGACGTCGACGACATCCGCGCGAAAGCCGAGAAGTATTCCGATCGGCTCGCCGCGATCATGCTCACGTATCCCTCGACGCACGGCGTATTCGAGGAAGAGATCGTCACGATCTGCGACATCGTCCACCAGCACGGCGGTCAGGTGTACACCGACGGCGCCAACTTGAACGCCTTGTGCGGCGTCGCGCGTCCCGGCCGCTGGGGCTCGGATGTTTCGCACCTCAATCTCCACAAGACGTTCTGCATCCCGCACGGCGGCGGCGGCCCCGGCGTCGGACCGTGCGCGGTGAAGTCGCATCTCGCGAAGTTTCTTCCAGCCGGCTTCCCTGCCGGCGAAAGCCAAAACACGGCCATCCATGGCACGACTTCCCACGACAGCCGCTTCGGCGGGGATGGCTCGGATACGCGCAAAGGCGGCATGGTCTCCGCCGCCACCTTCGGCTCGGCGTCGATCCTGCCCATCTCGTGGATGTATATCGCCATGATGGGCCGGGAAGGCGTGCTGAAGGCCACCCAGGTGGCGCTGCTCAACGCCAATTACCTTTCGAAGCGTCTGGCTGATTACTACCCCACCCTGTACACCGGTCGCAACGGGCTGGTCGCGCACGAGTGCATCCTCGACGTGCGCCCGCTGGAAAAGACCAGCGGCATCAACGCAGAAGACGTCGCGAAAAGGCTGATCGATTTTGGCTTCCATGCGCCGACGCTGAGCTTCCCGGTCTCGGGCACGCTGATGGTCGAACCGACCGAATCGGAATCGAAATTCGAACTCGACCGCTTCATCGATGCGATGATCCAGATCCGCGACGAGATCCGCGCGATCGAGGACGGCCGCCTCGATCGAGAAGACAATCCGCTCAAGAACGCGCCGCACACCGCGACGATGGTTTCGCAAAGCGAATGGTCGCACGCCTACCCGCGGGAACTTGCCGCGTATCCGCTGGCCTCGCTGAAACAGGTGAAGTACTGGCCGCCCGTCGCGCGCGTCGACAACGTGTACGGCGACAAGCACGTGTTCTGCACGTGCGTGCCGGTGGACGCGTTCAAGGACGAGGACGAGACGGTCGAAGCACGACCGTAGGAGGGCCGGAAGGCCCGATCCCGTGGGGGCCGGAAGGCCCGATCCCGTAGGAGGGCCGGAAGGCCCGATCCGAACGCGGGCATGCCGTATCTTTGCAAGGCCAGGTCGTGGCTTCCGCCACTCCTACCGCTTCGCAAAAGCGTAGGGCGGGTCTTGACCCGCCATTTCCCGACCCACCGTTTTCGTATCGCATCGTTCGATGCGACCCCGGCGGATTGAAAATCCGCCCTACAACATCTCGCGTGCGAGGTGAATCACGGCGGACAACACCGCCCCGCACTCGGCGTCGAGCTTGAATGCGAACAGGTCATCGGCTCGCGTACGCCCGTGGTTGACCGCAACGACCGGAATGCCGCGCGCGGCCGCCGCGCGCACCAGCCGGAAGCTCGACCAGACCATCAACGAGGAACCTGCCACCAGCACGCCGTCGGCCGATTCCACGGCGCCGAACGCCGACGCGGTGACCTCGCGCGGCACTGATTCGCCATAGAACACCACGTCCGGCTTCAACACCCCGCCGCACACCTCGCATGCCGGCACCACAAAGGAATGGAAATCGAGCGCCGCGAGATCGGCATCACCATCCGGCGCCATCTGTTCCGGTGTCGCGTTCCAATCCGGGTTCGCGTCGACCAGGCACGCCTGGAAGGCATCGCGACCCACGCGACGGTTGCACGCGAGGCAGCACACCACATCGAGCCGCCCGTGCAGGTCGACCACTTTGCGGCTGCCCGCGCGCTGGTGCAGGCGATCCACGTTCTGCGTGACCAGCGTGCCGATCCGATGCGTTCGTTCCATGCGTGCAAGCGCCACGTGCGCCGCACCCGGTCGCGCCACTGCGAACATCGGCCAGCCCGCCAGGCTGCGCGCCCAGTAACGTTTGCGCACTGCCTCGCTCTCGACGAAATCCCGGTACTGCACCGGCGGCGAACGCTTCCAGTTGCCGTCGCCATCGCGATAATCGGGAATGCCGGACCCGGTGCTGACGCCCGCGCCGGTGATCGCGGTCACCCGGGAATGTGCGGCCAGCCATTTCGCAAGCCGTGTCGCGTCCGTCGCGTCCACGGCGACTTCGGATGCCATGCGTGCACTCATGCGTCACTGTAGCGCCGCGAACTACTGGTCGTCATGCCAAAGCACACGGCAAAGGCGATGGTGCTGCTACGCTGCGCGGCGATGACGACGACAACGGAACCCGCACCGCGCGAACTGCCGCGCAAGCTCGGGCTCGCCACCGGCATGGCCGTGGTGGTCGGGGTGATCATCGGCAGCGGCATTTTCCGGGTGCC
>JBOHYT010000145.1:0-18179 GCA_050738055.1 Rhodanobacteraceae bacterium | reverse complement strand
CTCGGGACTCGGGACTCGGGACTCGGGACTCGGGACTCGGGACTCGGGACTCGGGACTCGGGACTCGGGACTCGGGACTCGGGACTCGGGACTCGGGCTCCTTTGTGACCGATCGTCCACGCGTTGGTTCCGTACATGGCATTACGTTCCGAACGGCTCCGGATATGGGCCAAACCTGTATTTGCCTGACTGAAGGCTTGCGCCTTGGACGTGGCGGTATTCGAATGGGCCAATGATCACCTGTACCGCTTTGCCGAGTCCCGAGTCCCGAGTCCCGAGTCCCGGCTCTCCATGACCCTCCGTCGCAAACTGCTGCTGGTCGCGCTCTCCACGCTGGCGCTGCCGTGGGCGGGCTGGTTGTACGTGCGCCAGATGGAGCACATGCTGCGCAACAGTCAGGAACAGGCGTTGCTGGCGATCGCATTCGCGCTCGATCGCGGCCTGGTCGCGGTCGGCGCGCAACTGCCGCGTGCCGACAACGGCTGGTACGTGCAGCAGGCCACGCGCCCGATCATCGTGGACGGCAGCGAGGGCGACTGGGCGTCGATGGCGCGCTGGGTGCAACGCCCGTGGCCTGGTGTCGAGGTGCAGCTTGCCCACGATCCGGCGTGGCTGTATCTGCGCGTCAACGTGGCCGACGCGACGCCGGTGCGCCTGAACGCCAATGACCCTGCGGCCATCGAGGCCGACCACGTGGTGCTGGAACTGGTCCGCGGCACCCACCAGCGCAGCTACCTCCTGGCCAGCGCGAGCTCCGGGCCGTTTCTGGCGCGCCCGCTGGACCCGCGCGTGCGCGGGCTCCCCGACGAGATCAGCGGCCAGTGGCTGGACAACGGCAAGGGCTACCAGATCGAGCTGCGGATGCCACGCGCGCAGGCGCCCGATCGGCTCGGGATCGGGGTGTTCGACGCCAGCGCGCCCAGCCGCTTCGACGGCGGCAAGCCCGATGTGCGCCCGCTGCTCAGCCTGTCGCCCGCCCTGTCCAACGACCTCACCCAGCTCGCGCCGAGCGGCGTACGGGTACGCCTGCTGAGCGCCGACGGCTGGGTGATCGGCGAGGGCGGCAGCATGCTGGATTCCGCCAAGCCCAAGCCGAGCCGTTTCCCGTGGCTGCAGGACGTGCTGTCCGATGTGCTGGTGGTGCCGTCGCTGGATCAGCGCCAGCAGCTTCCGCGTGACATTCCGCGGCTGTCCGATCCCGACGTGCAGCAGGCGCTGGACGGACAGGCGACCGCGCACTGGCGGGGCGGCGACGTTCCCGGAAGCGTGGTGCTGAGCGTCTCGGTGCCGCTCGACGTGCGTGGCCAGAACCGCGGCGCGCTGGTGCTGGAGCAGCCCAGCCAGGCGTTGCCGCTCCTGACCAACCGCGCGCTGCTCGGCCTGATGCTGGCGAGCATCGCGGTGCTGCTGATCGCGGGCGCGGTGCTGTTTGCGTTTGCCACCTGGCTGTCGGTGCGGATCGGCCGGCTGCGCTACGCCGCCGAACACGCGCAGCACCACGAAGGCCTCGCGGGAGTTCGCCTGCCACTGGTCGATGACCACGACGAACTGGGTGACCTCGCGCGCAGCCTTGCGCGCCTGCTGGAATCGGTCGGCACCTACACCGAATATCTGCGCAAGCTCGCCTCCAACCTGTCGCACGAACTCAACACGCCGCTGGCCATCGTGCGCTCGTCGCTGGAAAACCTCGAGCACGAGGACCTGCCGCGCGAGGCACTCCCGTACCTCGCGCGGGCGCGTGACGGGGCGGCGCGGATCGGCGCGATCGTGCGCGCGATGAGCGAGGCCAGCCGGATGGAGCGCGCGATGGCCTCCGCCGATGGCGAGGACATGGATCTCGCGCAGGTGGTGCGCGGCTGCGTCGAGGCCTACCGTCCGCTGGCCGGCCTGCGCGAACTGGCGTGCTCGATCCCCGCGCAGCCGGTGCCGCTGTACGGCGCTCCGGAACTGATCGCCCAGGCACTGGACAAGCTGTTCGACAATGCGTTGTCGTTCACCCCTGCGGACGGCTGGATCCGCATCGCGCTGGAACACGGCGAGGGCGGCAGTGCGCGCATCGCGGTCTCCAACCGCGGGTCGCAACTGCCCGAGTCGATGCAGGGCCAGTTGTTCGATTCGCTGGTCAGCGTGCGTGGCAGCGGCGCGCGCGCGGGCACGCCGCACCTCGGGCTCGGTCTCTACGTGGTGCGGCTGGTCGCGGAACTCCATCAGGGCAAGGTGTCAGCCCGCAACGATCCCGACGGCGTCACCTTCGAAATGGAGCTGCGCGGAATGCGGCAACCCGAAGATGCGTGAGACGCGGACCAACGCAAGAGCATTTACCACGGATCAACACGGATCAACACGGATAGACACGGATAGAGCAAGATGCGTAGGCCGGCTCAAGGAGTGCAGCGTCGGAGCCGGCGCTCCTGCCAGTCCCTGAGCTGCCGGCTCCGGCCTTGAGCCGTCCTACCCAGACTGAAGTTCAACAAACCACATCGTCATTCCGGGGCCGCCTGCGATAACGTCGCAGACGGCCCCGGAATGACGGCACTTTGGATGCGGGTCCGGGTTCAAGACGGTTGAAAATCAGCGCCAGGCAGGAACGTGGGTTTTGTTGTTGATCGGTGTCCATCCGTGCCAATCCGTGGTCAGGGCGCTTTCGCCCCCGCAGCCATGGCGACGACGGCCATCGCGACACCAAGGAACGCCGGGCCACGCGCTTGCCTCTGCTATCTTCGTCCGCTTGATCCTGCGACGGGCGTGCCGTGCTGACCGAAGCCGAGTTCGATGCGCTGGCCCGCGAGGGCCACAACCGCATTCCGCTGGTGCGCGAGGTACTCTCCGACCTCGACACCCCGCTGTCGGTGTATCTGAAGCTGGCCGACGGCCCGTACACCTTCCTGTTCGAATCGGTCGAGGGCGGCGCCAACTGGGGACGCTATTCGATCATCGGCCTTCCCGCGCGAAGGGTGTTCTCGTTCCGCGCGCACACCCTGACGGTGATCGAGGACAGCGTCGTCGTCGAGACCCGCGAGGTCGCCGATCCGCTCGCGGAAATCGAACGCTTGCGGATGCGCTATCGGGTTCCGCGCCTGCCGGGCTTGCCCGACTTTACCGGTGGCCTGGTCGGCTATTTCGGGTTCGAGACGGTGGGTTATATCGAACCCCGGCTCGCCAACTTCGATGCGCCGGATGAACTCGGCACGCCCGACGTGCTGCTGATGCTCGCGGAAGAAGTCGCGGTATTCGACAACCTGAAGGGGCGGCTTTACCTGATCGTGCACGCCGACCCCGCTGAGCCGCGTGCGTGGGCACGCGCCGCGCGCAGGCTGGACACGCTGGCACACCGCTTGCGCCAGGGCGGCGCGGGATACCCGAAACCCGCGCAGGGCGCCCTGCTGGACGAGCACGATTTCCGTTCGTCGTTCACGCGCGAAGCGTTCGAGGCGATGGTCGGGCGCTGCAAGGAATACATCCGCGCGGGCGACGTCTTCCAGGTCGTCCCCTCGCAGCGCCTGGGAGTCGGGTTTCGCGCGCGTCCGGTGGACGTGTACCGGGCGTTGCGCGCGCTGAACCCCTCGCCGTACATGTATTTCGTCGACCTCGGCGACACCCGGATCGTCGGTTCCTCGCCGGAAATCCTCGCGCGCTTCAAGGACGGCAAGGTGATCGTGCGCCCGCTCGCAGGCACCCGCCGTCGCGGTGCGACGCCGGAAGAGGACGCGTCGCTGGAAAAGGAATTGCTGGCCGACCCCAAGGAACGCGCCGAACACCTGATGCTGATCGACCTCGGCCGCAACGACGTCGGGCGCGTCAGCGAGACCGGCAGCGTGGTGCTGGCCGATTCGTTCTCGGTCGAACGCTACTCGCACGTGATGCACATCGTCTCGCAGGTCGAGGGCACGGTGCGCCCTGGCACCAGCTACATGGACGTGCTGCGCGCGACGTTTCCCGCCGGCACCCTTTCCGGCGCGCCCAAGATCCGTGCGGTCGAGATCATCCAGCAACTGGAGCCTTTCAAGCGCAATATCTATGCGGGCGCGATCGGCTGGATCGGCTGGTGGGGCGACGCCGACACCGCGATCGCGATTCGCACCGCGGTGATCAAGGACGGGCTGCTGCACGTGCAGGCCGGCGCCGGCATCGTGTACGACTCCAACCCGGCGGCCGAATGGGAAGAGACGATGAACAAGGGACGCGCGCTGTTCCGCGCGGTGGCCGAGGCGGCGCGGGGATTGTGACCGGTGGCGGCGCCCGGTTGCCGGGGTGTGCCACGACCAATGACCCCACGACCAATGACCCCACGACCAATGGCCTATGGGAACGTGGGCGTGGGTGGCTACACTCTCGAAACTGCTGTTGCGAGGGGAAGCCAATGCGCCTGTTCCGTCTGATCGCAGCCATGCTGCTGGCGGCGGTTGCGCTGCCACTGTGCGCGGTCGGCACGACGCAGTCCGCTTCCAAGCCGAGCTTTTCGCAACCGGCGATTTCTCCCGACGGCCGTACCATCGCGTTCGTCTCGGGCGGCGCGATCTGGGAAGTGCCGACCGCGGGCGGCGCGGCGCACCTGATGGTCGCCGACAAGGGCGCCGATTCGCGGCCGCTGTTCTCGCCGCAGGGCGACCAACTCGCGTTTGTCTCGGACGCGACCGGCGATGGCGACATCTACGTGCTCGACATCGCTTCGGGCACGTTGACGCGCGTGACTTACGCCGATGGCCGCGACGAATTGAGCGGCTGGTCGCATAACGGAAAGTGGATTTATTTCAGTTCCTCGCGCGACAACGTGGGTGGCTTCAACGGCGTGTATCGGGTGCGCGTGTCGGGCGGCACGCCGATGCCGGTATCGCTGGAAGACTACCGCAGCGAAGAGCAGGGTGTGCCCTCGCCCGACAACTCGGTGATCGCGTTGGAGGGCGAAGGGCTCGGTGCGTTCCAGTGGTGGCGGCACGGCAGCGCGCACATTGACGATGGCGCGATCTGGTTGCTGAAGAACGGCGGATCGCACACCTATTCGCGGCTGACCCCGGATGACGCACGCGCCGACTGGCCGATGTGGGCGCCGGACGGACGCTCGCTGTATTACATGAGCGATCGAGGCGGGAGCGATCGTTCGGGCGCGGAAAACATCTGGCACGTGCAACGCGATGGCAGCGAGACGGCGCTGACGCATTTCACCGACGGCCGGGTGGTGTGGCCAACGCTCGCGGCCGACGGCAAGACCATCGCGTTCGAGCGCGACTTCGGCATATGGACCGTCGACACCGCCACCGGCACGGCCGCGCCGGTCGCGATCACGCTCGCCGGAGCGGTGGCGGGGCCGGAAGACCAGCACAAGACCCTGCACGACGAATTCAGCGACCTCGCGTTGTCGCCCGACGGCAAGAAGGTCGCGTTCGTCGCGCACGGCGAGGTTTTTGCCGCCGACGCGGACAAGGGCGGCGACGCGGTGCGCGTGACGCGCGAACCGGGCGAAGCCTACGGCGTCGCCTGGGCGCCCGACAGCCGTCGCATCGTGTACGGCGCATTCCGCGACGACGGCGAGCACCTGTACCTGTACGACTTCGACAGCGGCAAGGAAAAGCAACTGACCCAAGGTAATGGCGAGGACACCTCGCCGGCGTTTTCGCCGGACGGCAAGTCACTCGCGTTCCTGCGCAACGGGCGCGAGCTGGAAGTGATGAACCTCGCGTCGCACGCGCTGCGCACGCTCGCCACCGCGCATCTGGATTTTCGCCGGCCGCTCACTTCCGACCGGCCGCTGGCGTGGTCGCCGGACGGCCGCTGGATCGCGGTGCTGGAATGGGGTCCGCGCATGTTCCGCAACGCCGTGGCCGTGCACGTTGCCGATGGCAAGACGGTTTCCCTGAGCGGCCTCGCCAACACTTTTTCCGACGACGTCACTTTCAGCCCGGATGGCAAGACGTTCCTGTTCGTCACCGGCCAGCGTACCGAGCAGAGCCACGTCGCGAGCGTAGACCTCGTGCCGCGCACGCCGCATTTCCGCGAAGACCAGTTCCGGGACCTGTTCCGCCAGACCACGCCGACGCCCTCGCATGAGAACGAGCACGAGGCGCCGGCCGAACCCGGCGCCAAGGCGCAGGGCAAGGGCAAGCCCGCGCACAAGCCGGTCGAGGTGAAGATCGACGCAGCCGGCATCCGCGAACGCCTGACCCTGTTGCCGACCGGACTCTCCGCGCAGTCGATCGTGATCAGCCCCGATGGCAAGACGCTGGTGATCACCGCACGCGTCGCCGGCCGCACCAACCTGTACGCCTGGTCGCTGGATCCGTTGGCGAAGCAGCCGCCCGTCGCGCGCCAGTTGACCTCGACCAGCGGCGACAAGGCCGACGCGCAGTTCAGCCCGGACGGCAAGACGGTGTATTACCTCGACGATGGCAAGCTGTTTTCGGTTCCGATCGCCAAAGGGGGGAAGCCCAAGGCGATCGCGCTGGACGCCGGCGTGGACATCGATTACGCGCAGGACAAGGTGACCGCGTTCGACCAGGCCTGGACGTGGCTGCGCGACAATTTCCACGATCCCTCGATGCACGGCGTGGACTGGAACGCGGTGCGCGCCGAATACGCGCCGCGGATCGCGGGCGCACCGACGCCGGCGGCCGTGAACTGGCTGATGAACCTGATGGTCGGCGAACTCAACTCCTCGCATTCCGGCGTGCGACCGAAAGGCCAACCGAAGCCGGTAACCGGCCGGCTCGGCCTGTTGTTCGACCCCGCGATCTACGAGCGCGACGGCACGTTGCGCGTCGCGCAGGTGATCCCGTTGTCGCCCGCCGCGATCGCGGGCGTCGAGCCGGGCGACACCTTGCATGCGATCGACGGGCACGCGATCGGTCCCAACGAGAACCTGTTCGCGCTGCTCGCGAACCGGATCGGGCACAAGACTTCGCTTTCCGTCGGCACGCCGGCCGGCACGCGCATCTTCGAGGTCAAGCCGATCGACACCCATACGCTCGGCGTGCTGGTCTATGACGCCTGGGTCGAGCGCAACCGCGCGTACGTCGCGAAGGCGAGCGGCGGGCGGCTCGGCTACGTGGACCTGCCGGACATGTCGGAGGCCACCCTGCACCGCTTCTACCGCGACCTCGACGCGCAGAACATGACCCGCGAGGGCGTGGTGATCGACGTGCGCAACAACTTCGGCGGTTTCGTGAACGCCTACGTGATCGACGTGCTGGGGCGGCGCCCGTACCTCAACATGACCTTCCGCGGTTTCGAGCATGCCGAGCCGGCGCGCAGCATCCTCGGTCAACGTGCGCTGGAACGGCCAACCGTGCTGATCACCAACCGGGTCACGCTGTCCGACGGCGAGGACTTCACCGAAGGCTATCGCGAGTTGCACCTCGGCAAGGTGGTGGGCGAACCGACCGCGGGCTGGATCATCTACACGACCAACCAGAAGATGCTCGACGGCGCCACCGTGCGGTTGCCTTTCATCACCATCACCACCCTGGACGGCAAGCCGATGGAGATGCACCCGCGTCCGGTCGACGTGCTGGTCAAGCGCCCGCTGGGCGAGGAATACCGCGGCCAGGACAGCGACCTCGACGCGGCCGTGAAGACGCTGTTGCAGCAACTTGGGCAATAGTAGGGCGGAATCGGCGCAGCCGCTTCCGCCAAGGGCGAATCCGGCGGAAACCGCTGCGCGGGTTCCGCCCTACGGCAATAGCGTGTCGAGCCGCTTTGCCGGCGGAAGAGGGGCTCCCTGCGCGGCGACCGGTTGCCGCTTCGCCGCGCTTCGGGTGGCAGGCGACCGGTCCTGCTGCGCCATCGCCGCCGCCTGTGGCCACAGCTTGTCCAGCTTGCCGTGCAATCTGAGGTCAGCGATGTTACGCATGCCCTCGTCCAGTTTTTTCTGCGCGGCGGTTTCGGGCGCGCGCGGCGCGTCCGGTGCGCGGGTCAGGGGCGCGAGTTTGGGCCCGACCACTTGCGTCAACGCGAACCACGGGTTGGGGATGCCCGCCTCGTCCAGCACCATCCCGGGAAGTTCCCACGCCGCCGCGTCCTGTTTCTTGGCACGATCCATGTTCTCGGTGTCGATCAGCACGTAGGGAACCGTCTGTTCCAGGAAGCCCTTGCCGTTCGTGAAGCCGGCCTCCTGGTACGCCGGCACCAGTGACGGCAGGTGATCGCCGAAGAACAGGATCAGCGTGCGGCGCTGGTGTTTGGCCAGGGTGTCGACCAGCCGTCCGAGCTGCGCATCGGCGTGCTGCATGTGGTAGATGTAATTCTGGAGTTCCAGCCTGGCCTGTGGATCGGTGACGCCCTTCGGCACCGGGATCGCGTCGCGCACCCTGGTGTCGATGCCGGGGCTCTCATCGTAGGGGCCGTGCGCCTCGATGCTGATGCCGAGCACGAAGCGCGGTGGTCCTGAATCCGGCAACTGCCGCAGCAGTTCGTCGGTGAAGGCCCGGTCGGACATGTACTTGCCGTCGTTGGCGTCGTCGTTGGCCGGAAAGTCGCCGATCGAGATGAACTTGTCGAAACCGAGTTCCTTGAACGCTTCGGTGCGATTCCAGAACCCCGGGTTGTTGCCGTGCACGGCCAGCGTGGTGTAGCCATCGCCATCCAGCAGACGCACGATCCCCGGAATCCTCTTCTGGTGGATCTGCAGATACGGAAATTGCACCTCGGGGAAATAACGCAGCGACAATCCGGTCAGCACCTCGAACTCGGTGCGGATGGTGCCGCCCCCGAAGGTCGGCACGTGCAACCAGCCCGAGGTGCCGTGCTGCGCGAGCCGGCGCAGGTTGGGTGTGAGGTTGGTGCCTGCCGGATAGCCGTTCATGATCGTGGGATCGAAAAACGATTCGGAAAGGATCACCACGATATCGGGCTTCTGAGCGTCCGCCGCCGTGGGCCGGGTCCGCGCGGCGATCTCCGGTTCGAATTTCGCCAACAGCGCGAGCGCTTCGTGGACGTTGGCCTTGCGGTGCTGCGATCCGTATTGGAGATGGAACAGCAGCAACGATCCGATCAGTCCGTCGTGCTGGCGCGTGGCCATCGGCGACCACGGCTGCATGCCCAGCAGTGGTGGACTGTACAGGCCGCGCCAGAACGGCACGCCGGAGATCAGCGTGGCCAGCGCCGCGGCGAGCACCACGGCAACGCCAGCGCGCCACGGGCGTGGACGCCGGCGCAGCAACGGTGGCTCGAAGCGGAACCAGACCACCAGGATCACGATGACGACTACCACCCCGATCCCCAGCAGCACGAGGTGTGGCAGGTAGCCCGACAGCAGTTCGCCGGCTCCGTGCCCGAGTTGCCCGAGCAGGCGGAAATCCGCGGGCATCAGCGGGATCGCGAGGTTGCTCACCTTGATCGCGTCGACGCCGTACAACAGCGCCTGGGCACCGAAGGCCACCACGAACGACCACCCCGCGCGACGCGTCCACGCCAGCAGCACGCCCGCCAGCAACAGGCCCGGGAGCGCGTTGCAGAACAGCCGCAGCGGCGTGTTCCACCACGGCATCCAGTCGGGGTGCGCCCACAACGACGACGGCAGGATGTCCTGCCCGCCATCCAGCCACGCGGTGCACAGCACGAAGGCGATCGCGAGCGCGACGATCAACGCGACGCGGGCTGCCGTTGTCAGCGGCGGTCCGTTTCGGGACGGGGAAGCAGGCGGCATGCGGATCGCGGGGATGACGTTGGGGGTTCGGAAGACTACCCGAGTCCGGATGAACGTTTCAGGCTGCCGGTCGTTGACGCGCGCCGAAGCGGCGATCCGGGGCGATCGCACGGATAATGCGCCCATGCCGGCCGCGCTGGAACACCTCATCGCCGAACGCTACGCGGAGCTCGCTGCGCAATGCCGCGTTGCCGGCGTCGTGATGCACGACGACGCCGGCGTGTCCGAGCGCGTGCGCCGCATGTTGCTAGCCAGCGATTTCGCGTTCGAGGCGCTGCGCGCCGCCCCGACCCTGTTGACCGCAGCGGGGCTCGAACGCCTGCGTGATCCAGCGCCGGCGTCGGCGCGCGCGGCAGGGTTGCGGCGCCCATCCGCGGACGTGATGTCGGCGCTGCGCCGGTTCCGGCGGGCGGAGTCCGTGCGGCTGGTGTTCCGCGATGTCAACGGGCTCGACGAGGTGGCCGACACGCTGGCCGGGACCACCGCGTTGTACGAGGAACTGATCGCTGCGGCGCTGCGACACGCCGAAACTGCGGCACGCGCGCGCCACGGCACGCCCCGCGCCGCCGACGGCGCGCCGCAGTCGCTGATCGTGATGGCGCTGGGCAAGCTCGGCGGCGGCGAACTCAACTTTTCCTCGGATGTCGACTTGGTGCTCGCGTACCCGGAAGGCGGCGCGACGGATGGTGCGCGGCCGCTCGACAACGGCGAGTTCTTCGCGCGGGTGGCGCGTGAGTTCGTGCGGCTGCTCAACGAAGCGACCGCCGATGGCATCGTCGCGCGCGTGGATCTGCGGTTGCGGCCGTTCGGCGAATCCGGCCCCGTCACCGCATCGTTCGCGGCGATGGAGCAGTACTACCAGCGCGAGGGCCGCGACTGGGAGCGCTACGCCTGGATCAAGGCGCGCCCGATCGCTGGCGACCTTGCGGCCGGCAAACGGCTGCTGGAGATCCTGCGGCCGTTCGTGTACCGGCGCTATTTCGATTACACCGCGCTCGCCGGCCTGCGCGACATGAAGGCGCTGATCGATGCCGAGGTCGCGCGCCGCGATCGGGCCGATGACCTGAAACTCGGCGCCGGCGGCATCCGCGAGATCGAATTCACGGTGCAACTGCAGCAGTTGATCCGCGGCGGTCGGGAGCCATCGCTGCGCGCCCGCGGCCTTTTGCCTGCGCTCGAGGCCTGCGCCGCGCGCGGATATCTTTCGCAGCGCCAGGCGCACGACCTGCGCGGGGCGTACCGGTTCCTGCGCCTCCTCGAGAACCGTCTGCAGATGTTTGCCGACCGCCAGACCCATGCGTTGCCCGTCGACCCGACGGCCCGCGAGCGCATCGCCCGGTCGATGGATCATCCCGAATGGAAATCGTTGATGGCCGCACTGAACCGCCAGCGCGCACTGGTTTCGGCCGTCTTTGCCGACGTGTTGCAGCCGCGTGAGGACGTGGCGCCCGCCCGTGGCGATGGATCGCCGGCACACGACGGCGGGCGGCTCTGGCGGCGCGCGCGCGAGGGCAGCCTCGACCATTCGGCACTCGCCGCCGCCGGTTTTTCGCCGCCCGGCGCAGGTCTGGACGCGCTCCGGCAGGTTGCCGGAATGCAGGGCCTGAGTGCGCGCTCGGCGCGCCGGATCGAGCACCTGCTGCCGGACCTGATCGACGCGGCCGCGGCGACGTCGGCGCCGGTCGACGCGCTGGTACGACTGTGCCGGCTGGTGCAGGCGGTGTCGCGTCGTTCGGCGTATCTCGCGCTGTTGCAGGAGCGGCCCGCGGCCCGCGGCCGGGTGGCCGCCTTGTGTGCCGAGAGCGCATTCCTCGCCGGGCGCGTGATCGCGCAACCGTTGCTGCTCGACGATGTGCTGGCGCCGCGCGTGGAACATCTTGCCCGCGGTGTTGCGAACCTCAAGGCGGAACTCGCGCAACAACTTGTCGCCGCGCAGGCCGGCGGGGACCCCGAAACGGCGCTCACGGCGATCGCCGAGTGGCGTGGCAGCTACCGGATGCGCGTCGGCCTCGGGTTCCGCGACGGCGCGATGGACGCGCTCGCGGCCGCGCGCGCACTGGCGGAACTCGCCGATGCCGTGGTCGGCGCGGTGCTGGATGTCGCCAGGCACGAGCTCGTCGCGCGGCACGGTCGCTTGCCGGGCGCGGACAGCGGCATCGCGGTGCTGGGCTACGGCAGCCTCGGCGGCTCGGAACTCGGCTTCAATTCCGATCTCGACCTCGTGTTCGTGTACGACGCCGCCCGCGGCGAGTCGGTGAGCGATGGTGCGCGGCCGCTCGACGGCGCGCGCTGGTTCGCGCGGCTGGCGCAACGCGTGGTGCACTGGCTGTCGGCCGGTACCCGCGGCGGCCGGCTCTACGACGTCGATACCCGACTGCGTCCGGACGGCGGCAAGTCGCTGCTGGTCGCCAGCCTGCCGGCGTTCGTCGCCTACCAGCGTGAGCGCGCCTGGACGTGGGAGCAGCAGGCACTGGTGCGCGCGCGCGCGGTGGCGGGCGACGCGGCGCTGGGCGAGGCATTCGGGCGCGAACGGTGCGCGGTGCTGCGGCGCATTCGCTCGCGCGAGGAGGTGATCGCGGACGTGTGCCGGATGCGTGCCGACTGGCGCGCCCAGCGGGACCGCTCCGATGCGGGGTATCTCGACCTGAAGCAGGGCGCCGGCGCGCTGCTGGACATCCAGTTTCTGCTGCAGGGCATGGTGCTGATGCACGCGCACCGGCAACCGGAACTCACGGTGCACGGCGACACCCCACGACTGCTCTCGGCTTGCGCGGATGCCGGTGTGCTGTCGAAAAGCGACTCCGACGCGTTGCACACGGCGCACGCAGAACTCCTTGCGCGTGCGTTGTCGGCGACGCTTGCCGGCGCACACCGGGTGGTGGAGCGCGACCTGGTGCTCGATGCCCGTTGCGCGAAGGTGCTGGAGGTCGCGCGGCGCGCGGGGTTCCATTTCGCGCCATGAAACTCCGAGTGCTTTTGACCACGGATGAACACGGATGGACACGGATGATCACGGATTGGATCGGCATTCCTTCGCATTCGACGGCTTGTCGAATCCGTGCAGATCCGTGCAGATCCGTGGTGAGCTGTTGGGCAGTCCCGATTAGTGCATGTAGGGCGACCCGCCGTCGTTGCATGGGACGATCGCGAACGGCGCGGCGGCTGCGGTATCCCGGACCGGGCCTTCCGGCCCTCCTACAGCCGTTGCCGCACGGGCGATCGCGAACGGCGCGACGGTGCATGTAGGGCGGGTCTCGACCCGCCGTCGTTGCACGGGACGATCGCGAACGGCGCGGCGGCTGCGGTATCCCGGATCGGGCCTTCCGGCCCTCCTACAGCCGTCGCCGCACGGGCGATCGCGAACGGCGCGGCGGAGCATGTAGGGCGGGTCTCGACCCGCCGACGTTGCACTGGGCGATCACGGAATGGCGGGTCGAGACCCGCCCTACGGAGTCGTGGTGCGCGTGGCGATTCGTTGCAGCAATTCCGCCGCGACCGCCTGCGTTTCACGCAGCGGCGGAACGTTGGCGCGCGCGGCTCCGGGTTCGGTCAGCAGCCCGCGTTCGCGCAGTCCGTCGTAAAAGCGCACCAGGGTCGGAGGCAGCGGCGCGCTGATCGCAGCGTGCACCGGAACCCCGGTGGCACAGGCTTCCGACAGCATGTTGACCGAATCGGGCGTCACCACGATCCGGTCGGCCCAGCCGAGGATGCCGGGGTACGGATTGGTGCCATCGCCCATCCAGAACACGCCCGGGAATCCCGCCAGCGCGTCACGTACGGTTGCAGCAAATTCGCGCGGCGTGCGCCGCGAGGTGGTGGCGAGCACGCTTCCGCCGACGGCGACCTCGCGGACCGTCTCGATCACGCGCGCCGCCAGCGCCTTGTCGAACACCACGCCGCGCCGTCGCGGGCCGCCAATCAGCGTGGCGACCCGGGGCGACGGGAATGCCGCGAAATCCGCAGACGCCTCGCGCCCGGAGGCGAGCCACGCATCATCGACCGGATTGAGCGAACCAAGGGTGGTCAGCACGTTCTCGCCCTCCAGGCGATCGTGGCGCGGTACCACCACGGCATCCCAGTAGCGCGGATCGATGCGCGGATCGAGGATCTGCACGGTGTAGCAATCGCCCCCGGAGAGGTCGCGCAGCAGGCGCGTCAACAGTGCCGCACTGCGCCCGCAGCCGATGGCCACCTCCGGCCACGGCGTCGCGAATCCCGCCCGGTCGCGGGGCGCCAGCGCGAGGCGTCCACCCGGCAATCGCCGCGGCGCGAACCACGTCCACGGCGCGCGCAAGGGAAGCGCCAGCACCCGTGCCGAGGTGCCGAGCGCCGCGCTGAGCGCGAGCGCCTGGCGTTCGTTGCCGGTGGTGCCGTCGCTGATGACCCATGCGGTGCGTGGTGGATTGGGCATTGCGGGCTCGTTCGGCGGGCAGGCCGCGATTATGCGGGAGAGGCCGCGGCGGGATAGACTTCGACGCGTCCCTCGTTTTCGTGCCGCCGATGTTGTCGACCACCGATATCGCCATTCGCCTGGTGCTGGCTGCCGTGCTCGGGGCAGTGATCGGCTTCGACCGCGAGCGACATACCTGGGCCGCCGGCCTGCGCACGCACATGCTGGTTTGCCTCGGCGCCGCGTTGGCGATGATCGTCTCCGCGTTCGCCTTTTCCGGCATCCTGCAGCAATGGCCGCGCGTGGTGCTGGATCCCTCGCGGATCGCCGCGCAGGTGATCAGCGGCATCGGCTTTCTCGGTGCCGGCACGATCATGTTCCTGCACCGCGAGAACGTGATCCGCGGCCTGACGACCGCGGCGGGGCTGTGGACGGTCGCGGCGATCGGCCTCGCCGCCGGCGGCGGCATGTACATCGCCGCGGTCATCGCAACCGCGATCGCGTGGCTGATCCTGGCGGCGCTGAAGCCGCTGGAACGGCGGTTCGCGCTGCGCAGGACCCTGCCGCAGATCAAGGTCGGCTTTGCGGCCCGTGCCTCGCTGGCGGACGTCGAGGCGCTGCTGGTCGGGCGCGACCTGCCGGCCATCAAGATCGTGAACCGCAGGATTCCGGACGACGGCGACGAGGTGACGATCGAGTTCGCGCACAGTTTCGACCGCGTCAAGCTCGGGGGCCTCGCCGATGCGCTGCGCGGCCTGCCCGGTGCGCAGTCGGTGTCGATGGACGCATCGCCGCGGGGCAGTTGATGCAGCCCGGATGCTAGAATGGAGCCAACGATCGAATGGATTTGCAGCATGTCCTCCCAGCCGGCTCCCTCGTTTCCCGTGGGCGAACCCGCGAACGCCAAGCGCCGCTACGAAGTGACGGAAGCCGACCTGCCGCTGGCCTGCCCGCTGCCCGAAATGGTCTTGTGGAATTCGCATCCGCGCATCTATCTTCCGATCGTCGATGACGGCGGCGAAACGCTGTGTCCGTACTGCGGCTCGACCTTCGTCCTGAAGCGTTCCGAAACCTGATTCGTTCGTCCCGCGCCCGAGCGTCCGGCCAGCTTTCGCGGGCGTGATTCTTGCAAGCATTTGTTGCATGTCCGATGCCCCGTTCCGCAGGGATTCGTGATCGAGCCCGCCTCCCGCCCTCTCGCCGTCGTCCAGTTGTTGCCAGCGCTGGAAAATGGCGGCGCCGAGCGTTCCACGCTGGAAGTGGCGCGCGCGCTCGTCGCGGCCGGGCACCGTTCGGTGGTGATTTCGGCGGGCGGAAGGCTGGTTCGCCAGCTCGAGGCCGAGGGCAGCGAACACATCACGCTGGACATCGGCTCCAAGTCGCTGCGCAGCCTGACGCGGATCGGCACATTGCGCCGTATTCTGGCCCGGATCGATCCCGACATCGTGCACGCCCGCTCGCGGGTTCCCGCCTGGATGGCGTGGCTCGCGCTGCGCGGCATGCGGCCGAGGCCGGGTTTTGTCACCACCGTGCACGGGCTCAACTCGCCGGGCGCATGGAGCCGCATCATGACCCGCGGCGACCGGGTGATCGCGGTTTCGCAAACCGTGCGCGATTACGTCCTGGGCCACTATCCGCGGGTCGACGCCGCCAAGCTCACGGTCATCCCGCGCGGGATCGATCCGGACGCATTTCCGTACGGCTACCGCCCCGAGCCGGCGTGGCGGACGGCCTTCTTTGCCGAGTATCCGCAGCTGGCCGGCGCGCCGCTGCTCACGCTGCCCGGACGCGGCACCCGGCTCAAGGGCCACGCCGATGCGATCGCGCTGATCGCGGGCTTGCGCGAGCGCGGCATCGATGCACGCCTGCTGCTGCTCGGCATCGTCGAACGCGGCCGCGAAGCGTACCTTCACGAAATGCAGGCACTGGCCAGCGCGCGTGGCGTTGCCGACATCGTGGTGTTCTCGCCGCCGCGCAGCGACGTGCGCGACGTGTTCGCGGTTTCGGACCTGGTCCTGCAGTTGTCCAACAAGCCCGAGAGCTTCGGCCGGACCGTGATCGAGGCGCTCTCGCTGTGCCGTCCGGTACTCGGCTACGCGCACGGCGGGGTCGGCGAGTTGCTGGCCGAACTGTACCCGGCCGGCCGCGTACCCGTCGGCGACATCGTGAAGCTGACCGACCGTGCAGCGGAACTGATCGGTCGCGCGCCGCCGATTCCGCCGTTGCAGCGGTACCGGCTGGCCGACATGCAGAGCGCGGTGCTCGCGATCTACGCCGAGCTGGTGTCAGCGCGTCGCGGCGCTTGAGCGGCCGCGTCTGCGCGGGGCGCCGGTAGTACATTGAACGCGTCGTCGCAGCGGTGATCTCCGATCCATGGATGCAACGGAAACAAACGCGGGTTCCGGCCGGCGGATCATCGAAGTCACGGCGATCCGCGACGGGTTCGATCCTCCGCGCGAAACGCTGCTGGCCGGGGTGGAGGCCGGGCAGGTGCTGGTATTCCCGGCGTTTCCGTTCGCGCTCAGGACCGAGGAACTACGCCTGCTGGATCCGGCGCTGGCCGATCCCAAACGCAAGAACATCAGCCTCGATCCCGCCAACGGTATGCTGCACGGCGTGCGCGGTGACGCCGCCACCGAAGCGGCCGTGCGCATCCTCGTTGCGCGCTATTTCGAGGCCGCGGGCGGGCTCGTCGATCGGTTGTTTCCCGAATATCGTGGTGCGCTGCGCGCTGCACCGACCAGCTTGCGGCTGCACGATGTCGGTACGCGCCCGTCGTCGTGGCGCAAGGATGACAGCCGCCTGCACGTGGATGCGTTCCCGTCGCGCCCGAATTACGGCAAACGGATCCTGCGGGTGTTCCTGAACGTGCACGCGGCTGGCGTTCCGCGGGTATGGCGGGTCGGCGAGCCGTTCGAGACGATGGCCGCGCATTTCCTGCCCACGATTCATCCGCAGTGGCCGGGCAAGGCCGCGTTGCTGGCGGCCTTGAAGATCACCAAGCGCCGGCGCAGCGACTACGACCATTACATGCTGAAGCTGCACGACGCGATGAAGGCTGACGCGGCGTACCAGCAGGGCTGCGACCAGCAGACGGTCGCTTTTCCGCCCGGCACCGCGTGGGTGTGTTTCTCCGACCGGACCTCGCACGCGGCGATGTCCGGGCAGCACATGCTGGAACAGACCTTTTTTCTGCCGGTCGCCGCGATGGCTCGCCCGGACCGCGCCCCGCTGGCGGTGCTCGAGCGGCAGCTCGGGCGTGCACTGGTTTGAGTGCCTGGCGACGCCACCGAACGTCCTGCGCAGGTCGTTCAAGGAGCGCAGCGACGACTGCGCCGCGGGAGGGGCGCGAACGGCGAAGCCGGGGCCGAAGGCCAGGATTTCCGGTGTCCACCGGCAGCAGCGACACAGCCGCCGGGCCATCGCCGGCTCCGCCCTTCGGGCTTGAGCCGGCCTACGCCCTGAGCCGGCCTGCGCTTGCTGGCGCAGCGCCCTGCATTTCGCGCGGATCGTCCCGCGCGATAGCATGCGCGCTTCCGACGTGCCTGCCTGACCGATGACCGTTTCCTTGCGCGCCCGCCTCGTCGCCGTCCTGCGTTCGCCGCTGACGCCGGTCTGGCTGGTGATTTTCCTGCTGCCGTTCGGGCGCGCCAGCGAACTTGGCACGCTGCTGTGCCTGCTGGGCGCGATCATGCTGTTCGTGCGCGACCGCCACGCGCTGGTGGGACACACGGGCGCGCAGCTGCTGCTGTGGTTGTGGGCCGCGTATTTCCTGGCCGCCTTGATTTCGGCGCCGGACGCGGTGGATCCATCGCGGAGCTGGAGCAGCGTGGCCGCGTACGTGCGCTTCGCGCCGTTCGGCGTGTACGTCTGTTTCGCGGTGCGGCGCGAATCACGCCTGCGCGCACTGTGCCTCGCGACCGGAATCGTGGTCGCCCTGTGGGCGCTGGACGCGTGGGCGCAGGCGCTCACCGGCTACAGCCTCGGCGGTCCCGCGCAGGCGCAACGGATTTCCGGGATCTTCGGCGCCGGGGACCTGAAACTCGGGCCGGTGCTCGCGTCGTTGTCGCCCTTTGTCCTGTGGATGGCGCGGCGGAAGTTCGGACGCACCGGGCTCATCGTCGCGATGCTGTTCCTGCTGGGCCCGATCCT
>JBOHYT010000144.1:0-4158 GCA_050738055.1 Rhodanobacteraceae bacterium | reverse complement strand
CCGCCGTGGAACGCTCGACCGGGTTCGCGCCTGGGCAACCGCGCCAAGCGAAGCTGACCGCGTTTCAGCAAAAACTTGCCGACGAATGCAGGCCCTTCTACGACAAGCTGGCAGAATTCCGGCTCTCCGCCTGAAACCGTACCTGCCCACGAGCCCGGCCTGCGCGTCACCCCGATATATCCTCCGGCAGCGCCGATGGCTTATCGTCCGAGGGTTGCGGATGAGCCGGGACATGTAGTGCAATAATTGCACCTTGGTGACACCCATGGAATCACTTCACACGATCAAATCAATCACACCTCTCCCCGGCTCCATCTTGCAAGTCCGCTGGACGGACGGTCGCGCGGTCGATCTTGATCTTCGCGATCTGCTGAAGAAGTCGGCTTTCAAATCCCTGCGCGGCACCAACTTTCAGAAAGCGCAACTCGGCGAGTGGCGCCATTCGGTCAAATGGCCGAGCAGAGTCGAACTGGGTGCGGACGAACTCTGGCGTCGCACACTCAAGGCCGAGGGCCGTGAGGATGCGCTGGCATTCCTCGACTGGCGACTGCGCCACGGCTTGTCGTTGTCGGCTGCGGCCGAGGCGCTCGGCCTTTCACGCCGAATGGTCGCCTACTATTCAAGCGGCGCGAAACCGGTGCCGCGTACGGTGTTGTTGGCGTGTGCAGGCTGGGAGCACACCGCCGGGGCAGCCTGATTGGGTTCGGCCGCGCCCGTTCACCATCCAGCGACCCGATACGGCGGCATGGGAATCCGGCTTCGTGCGGCAGGCGCAATGGGTCGACCACGTTTGCGATACGTTCGGCCATGCGCCGCCGCTATGGCGTCAACACCTCGATGTCCAGGCCGGGAGCGCGGGCAAGTTTTGAATCGCGCGTCACCAGCGGCACCTTCAGCAGACGCGCGAGCGCCACATACGCCGCATCGTAGGCGGTCAAGTTGAGCCGCAACGACCAGATGCCATCCAGCAACAGGTCGTGCCGGTACTTGCGGATGCGAAGGCCGCGCAATTGCTCCGGCAGCTCCGGACTGCGGCTCGCCGGAATCGCTCCCAGCCGTTCCAGTCTGCGCAGCGCATTCAACACCTCCACTTCCAGCAATTCTGGTGCGACCATCAGACTATCCGGCTGCCACAGCAGTGCTTCCAGCGGTCCCGCGCGAAACCGCCCCAGCAGGTCGACCGCCACCGATGCATCGACGACCAAGGTGCGGCTCACGCGGCGTCGCGCTCGCGTCGCACCAACTTGGCGGAGGATGTTTTCATCGCGAACGGTTCCGCGTTGCCAAGCCGCTCACGCAATTCCTCTTCCGACGGCACCGCCGTCATCTTCACCAGTTCATCGAGAATCAAATCGCTCAAGCTCTTGCCCACCAAGGCGGAGCGTGCCTTGAGCACGCGATGGACGCGCTCGGGAACATTGCGTACCTGGATCATCACTGACATGACATTCACCTGCTCACATGTTGTGCACATGTTAGCATGTTCCGCGGTGCAGAACTTCCCAACAGGCTGCGGACGGCGAATCTCACTTGTGCGGCCGTGATGATCGACGTGCCGCAATCTGGGTCACTGACAGAAAGCCCTGCTGTCGTTTTCAGGCTCGATGCCAGCGACGGTCAGGATGTCGCGCAGCGGTTGCAGTTCGTGCGCGTAATGCCGCCAGCGCCCAATGGAAGATGCGTAGACCGGCTCCCGCACCTGCCAGGAATTCGGTGTCCGGACGGGAGTCTGATTGTCCTCGGGCCGCAGGCAGAGCGCGTTCCAGGGCAGGTCGCAAAACGTCAGCACATGGCGAAGGGTGGCTTCCGGCGCCTGCACCAGGGACTCGTAGCCCACTTCCATGATTCGCCCGGGCAACACCGTGCGCCAATGCGCGAGCAACCGGTCGAACTCGACGTAGTAGTGGCCGATGTCCAGCAGATCCAGGGAATAGTCGTAGAAACCCGACTCCAGCTCGAACAAATGCCGAAAATTCCCCAGGCAGGTGTCCAGCGCACCGCGCCGCAGACACAGGATTCTGGCGTTCGGCAGCGCGCGGGCAATAAACCCGGCATAGAGGAAATTGTGCGGCAATTTGTCGATGAACCGAGGCCCGGCGGCAGTTCCCGGTCGGGTGCTTTCGACATATGTGGCGCCGAGTTGGTACCAGTCGATGTGGCGTGTAGCCGCCGCAAGGTCGGACAGTGACAGCAGCGCCTCCTGGCTGCCCGATGCTTTCTGCAGCGCGGTCGGAAAATTCTGTGTCTCGCCTGCGGAGCAGACGCCCGGATGGCTGGACAGCATCCGGTCCAAGAGCGTGGTGCCCGTGCGCGGCATCCCAACGATGAAGATCGGCGCGGCAGACGGGAAGCCCTGCTCCGATTGGACGTCCGGCCCGGGAAAACATTGCAGCAACGCGCTGAACATTGCACGATCACGCTCGGCGGACGGCGGTCGGGTGCGCCGCGCCGCGGATTTCCCGCACGTGTAGTGATGGAAGGCCGTCGTGTAGTCGCCGAGGTCCTCGCTCTCCTTGGCCAACGCCAGGTTGAGAAAAATCCGGGCTCCAGGGTCGCTGTCATTTTGCCGAAGCAACTCGCGCCAATCGTAGATGTGCTGGCTTTCGGCCGTCTGGCGCTTCAGCATCGTCAGCCTCAGATACGCAGGCCAGTAGCGCGGTTCGATTTCGATGCAAGACTGCAACTCCCGGTCCGCGCCGGCAGTGTCGCCCAGCATCTCCAGCGCACGGCCAAGCCCGAATCGCAGGTGTGCATCGCGCGGAGCGAGCGATGCAGCGCGGTCCATTGCCGCGGCCGCCGATCCGAACGCGTTGGCCTGAAAGTAAACGTTCCCCAATACGGCCAATACCCCGGGATCGCGGGGCGAAAGCGCTGCCGCGCGATCCGCGATCGCACATGCCTCCAACAACTGCCGAACCGCGGCCAAGGCTTCGGCGTAGTGCGCCAGGTAGTCGGGTCTTGCGGGTTCAAGTCGACAGGCCTCGCGCAACGCAACGACCGCACGTTCCTCCTGCCGCCGCCGCAGGCAGGCCATCCCCAGCATGAAATGCGCAGCCGCATCGTCCGAAGCGGCCAACAGCACTTCCTCGGCGCGACGTTGCACCCGCGGCCAATCGCGTTGCTCGAAGGCGGCAACCAGCTTGGTTCGGGCTCGAGCGGGATCCATTGGCGGCCAGTATCCACAGCAGATGCAGGAGCGCAATCGACGTCTGTTGCAATCCGACTTCACGGGGAACGCGCCGCTGATCCGAACGGCACTTACTTGACGTCGTCATCCTCGCGAAAGCGGGGATCCAGCGCCTTTCAAACCCTCGAAGTCACTGGATAGACTCGCCGCGTTCCCGGATCGAGTCCAGGACAGGCTCTGCGGCTCGCCCTTCGGGCCGCCCCCGGATCAAGTCCGGGGCAGGCTCCGGCGTTCGCGTTTGCAGTCCTGCAAACGCAGTCCGCGTTCGCGGGAATGACGAGTTCTTCCAGCCACCACTTAAACAAGTGCCATTCCCGTTGATCCCGTCAATGGGCTGATGCCAACAAACCGGCTTCACGCAGACGCTGGCGGCACCGCGGTCCGCACACCGGAACCAGACCGAGCGGAGCCACACCAACTCATGAGAAAAGTCGTGGGTCGAACGTGAATGGTTCGTCGAAGACCGCGGCGATCTGACGGAAGTCCTCATGCAAGGGATTCAGCAGGAAATTTGACGTTGCCTGGATGATGGCACTCGGCACGCGGCAGAGGAGCGACTGCCCGCCACGCAACCATGTGCTCCCGACGGTGCGCGTCGCTGCGAGGTCGGTGCGCCAATTTGCCGGCAATGACGGCACGAACGCGGCGTGGATCAGGGTCTCAGAAACTTCAATGCCGATCAGCCGATAATCGTCAGGAACCAAGTCGGGACCGACCTCAAGGTGCACCAACACCTCGGCGAGCGCGCCGGTGGGTTCGGTGGCCGTGTAGAGGATCGGCAGCCCGCGCCAGTGCCAGCGTCCTGCAGCATACACACCGCCGGCACCATCAAGCGGCGGGAACCGGGTGAGGCGCCAGAGCCTCACGCAAACATGCCGTAGCCGATCTGGTAGAGCCGTTCTTCGACCTTGCGTGCACCGAAATCACTATCGAGCAACTGCAACGGTGTGAGCCCGTCGCCGAGTCTACGC
>JBOHYT010000143.1:0-18927 GCA_050738055.1 Rhodanobacteraceae bacterium | reverse complement strand
GCGGGGAAAGGGGTCCGGGGAAAGGGGTCAGGTTCATTTTTCCTGCATGACGACGTGTCAGTTGCCGACGTATCGATCGAAAAATGAACCTGACCCCTTTTCACTAGCGCGCGGGCTTCTTGAACCGGAACATGAACTGGCTGACGTGGCCTTCGATCGACTTGTCGAACACCTTGATGGTCAGCGGATCCTTGGGGTTGATCAGTGCGTTGCTGGAGCCGTCGAACACGAAGCCTGCCGCCTCGATTTCCTTTTTGGTGACGTTTTCGCCGATCCGGTGCAGCGTGTTGGTATCGCTGTCGCCGGCGCCGGGCGGCGCCTTGTTGTCGATGACGATGAATACGCCGCCGGGTTTCAGGGCATCGAAGATGTGTTGGTTGAAGGCCGGGATGTCCACGTGCCCCGAAAACGGATCATGAAAGTCGTGATAGTTCTCGCAGGTGAACACGATGTCCACTTTCTGCGGCACCGTGATGTCCCACAGGGATTCGTTCAGGGGCGTAACGTTCGCGTAGTGCGCGGTCGCGGCAATCTTCTTCCACTTGTCGTATCCCTTGGCGCCCCACTCTTTGGGCCATTCCTGGTAGACGTGGCCCTTGGGACCGACGATCTGGCTGAACACGCGGGTCCAGTATCCGGTTCCGGGCGCGAGCTCCAACACCGTGTCGCCGGGCTTGACGCCGGTGAACACCATCACCGCAGCCATCTGCCGACGCACGTCGTCCTTGCGGTCGGCCGCGCGCGCGGGATCGTCCATCGCCCGGGTGACATACGCGGGCACCTTGACGTTGGCCGCGACCGGCGTCAACCAGTACGGGTGGGATTGCTGCGCGCCGGCCGCGAACGGCAGGACCAACGCAGTCAGCAGAACCAGCGATGACTTCCACATGGCGTTCTCCTCGTGGGTGAGACGCCCATTGTGCTCCCGGGAAAAGGGGTCAGGTTCATTTTTCGATCGGCAAGAGGTGCTGCGACTTGACGGCTTCCGAGGAAAAATGAACCTGACCCCCTTTCCCCAGCCAATCCCGGATCGTCGCGGGGTCGAGGACGCCCAGCCTGGTCTTGAGGATGCGCCCGTCGCGCCCGATCAGTACGCTGTAGGGCAGGAGTCCGGCGGCGTCGCCGAAGGTGGTGGTCGGCAACGGGTCGGCGTCGATGCCGATCAGGATCGGATAACCGACCGGCACCGCCTTGAGGAACCTCGCCGCGGATTGCGGCTGGTCCATCGCGACACCGACCACCTGCAGGCCATCGGTGGCGTGCTCGCGCTGCAGCTTGGCCAGCGTCGGCATTTCTTCGCGGCACGGCGCGCACCAGGTCGCCCAGAAGTTGAGCAGCAGCACCTTGCCGTGCCATTTCGCAAGCGTGGTGGTCTGGCCCTCGAGATTGGGGAGCGTGTACGCGTCGGCCGAATCGCCGATCGCGAGAACCTTGGTGCCGGCCGGCGCGGGCGGCTGCGACGGCGGCTCGGTCATCCAGCGGTCCTGCAGCCACCAGCCGCCCGCGGCGGCAAGGCATGCCAGCACCAGGATCAGGATCGTGCTGCGGTTCATCATTGCGCTGCGGCGGTTTCCAGCGCGTTGCGGACCAGCGAGGCCGTCAATACGGTCGGCAAGGCGTGTCCGGCGCCGCCGCCGCGTGGATACACCACGTACAGCGGCACGCCGGGCGAGTGGAAGCTGCGCAGGTAGGCGCCGATTTCGGGGTCGACGTCGGTCCAGTCGCCTTTCATGTACACCGCGCCGGTTTTTTCGAGCAGGCTGTGGAAGCTGCGGGTGTCGAGCACCGCATATTCATTGGCCTTGCAGGTGACGCACCAGTCCGCGCCGATGTCGACGAACACCGGCGTGCCGGCCGCGCGCAAGGCCTGCAGGCGGGGCGGGCTGAAGGCCACGGCATCGCTGCCCTCCGTCGCCGCGGCGCGCGCCGGCGGCGCCACTTGCGCGACGCCGACCAGGGATGCGATCACCGCAACCGCCAATACCGCGGTGAAGGCGTGCGCGAACCTGCGGTCCGGACGGACGCGTCCGTGCCACCACAACGCCGCCGCCAGCAATACCATCGCGACCAATACCAGCGCCACCGCGTCCGCGCCGCGCTGGTGGGCCAGCACCCACACCAGCCACACCGCCGACAGGTACATCGGAAACGCGAGGATCTGCTTCAGCGTTTCCATCCAGCGCCCCGGTTTCGGCAGCAGCCGCGCCAGCGCCGGAACCAGCCCGATCAGCGTCAACGGCAGTGCAAGGCCGATGCCCAGCAGCAGCATCACCAGCAGTTCCTGCGAGGGCGGCGCCACGAACGCATACGCGAGTGCCACGCCCATGAACGGCGCGGTGCAGGGGCTGGCGACGATCACCGCCAGCACGCCGGTGAAGAAGTTGCCGGCCGCCCCGCCTCGCCGGGTCAACGAACCACCGAGATTGCCAAGCCGCGAGCCAAAACTCACCACGCCGGACATCGAAAGTCCCACTGCGAACAGCACGCAGGCCAGTACCGCCACGATCCATGGTTGCTGCAACTGGGTGCCCCAGCCGACCGCGTGGCCGGCGTCGCGCAGGCCGAGGATCGCCACGCCGATCGCGAGGAAGGTCGCGATCACGCCTGCGCCGTAGGCGAGCGCATGCCGGCGCGAGGCGGCGCGCGAAGTGTTGCCCTCCAGCACGCCGACCGCCTTGATCGCCAGCACCGGCAGCACGCACGGCATCAGGTTCAAGATCAGTCCGCCCACGAACGCCAGCAGCAGCGCGAACGGCAGTCCGACCGCCAGCGGGACCGCGGCCACCGCCGGGTGCTCCGACATGGCTGCGGTCGGCGGCGCCGGGCCGCCGGGCGCGTTGCCGAGCGAGGCGGCCACCGGCGTCATCGCCGCGTTGCCGGTTCCGGAACCGCCGCCGGCGGTCGCGAGCGGGCCGCCGCCGCCGGTCGGCAGCGTGAAGGTTTGCGTATTGGGCGGATAGCAGATCTTGGGCGCGATTTCGTGGCAGCCCTGATAGCTCACCTCGACCTTCAACGTGGCCGGCATCGCACCGGTCGCCGAGTACGGCAACGAGCCGTCCACCTGGTTGTGGTAGATGACCACATCGCCAAGGTAAGGATCGTGTTCGGGCGTGCCGGGCGGCAGGTCGAGCTTCCCGACCGTAATGCCGGAGGTGAGGATCTTCGCGTGGATGCGCCCGCGGTAGAGGTAGTAGTGCGGCGCGATGTCGAAATGCAGCGCGATCGTTCCCGGCTTCTCGATGATCGGCTTCAACGCGAACGCCTTCGTCACCGGCAACAGCCCGTCGCCGGGGCTGGCGCTTTGCGCGTACGCGACGCCGCCTGCCGCGAGCAACAGTGCTGCCAGCAGCATCAGGCGTATCAATGGATTTCGGCAAGACCGCATGGCAATGACCGCAGGGTGAGACTCTCGCCGCCCGCCGTCGGTTCATCGAACCGGATGAGCCAAGCCGCACCACGAAGCGGCGTCGTCGAATCGTGCGGGTTGAGCCGCACCAGCGTAACGGTGTCGGCTCGAACGAGCCCATGGAGCTTGATACGAATTGTCGCAGGCTTGGGATGCAGTTGCCAGCCAACGTGGTCAGGGTGCGGTCGGGTTCTGCAACCATTGGAGATACGCCGGGTGGCCGCCGATGATGTCCAGCGCGACCAATTCCGGGACGTCGTAGGGATGCAATTCGACCACCCGCGCGCGCAATGCCTCGAAACGTTCCTGCGTGGTTTTGATCAGCAGCAGCACCTCGGCATCGTCGTGGACTTCGCCCTGCCAGCGGTAGGTCGAAGCGATGCCGGGAACCCGGTTGACGCAGGCGGCCAGCCGTTCTTCCACCAGCACGCGGGCGATATGCGCCGCGGTTTCAGCGTCGGGGCAGGTGGAGAGACAGAGCAGCGGCGTATCCATGAGATTCGGGAGACGGGAGACGGGAGACGGGGCTCGGGAGGCAGGGAAAGCATAAATGCCGTCGCCCCTTGAAAGCCGGTCTTTCGGCCCTACAATTAGCACTCGCCGTTGTTGAGTGCTAACAACGCCAACCCTTCCCTAACCCCCAACGCAGCTGGAGTCGATATGAAGCTTCGTCCGTTGCACGACCGCGTCATCATCAAGCGCCTGGACGCGGAAACCAAGTCCGCAGGCGGCATCGTCATCCCCGACACCGCGACCGAAAAGCCCATCAAGGGCGAAGTGGTCGCCGTGGGCACCGGCAAGATCCAGGAGGACGGCAAGGTCCGCCCGATGGGCGTCAAGCCGGGCGAAAAGGTGCTGTTCGGAAAGTACTCCGGCACCGAAGTCAAGGTCGAAGGCGAGGAACTGCTCGTCATGCGCGAAGAAGATTTGATGGCGATCATCGAAGGCTGAGAGCCGGGAATGGGGGAGTCGGGAGTCGGGAATCGCAAAAGCGTTTTCCAGCCCGCTTCATCATTCCGCGCGATTCTGCTTTTGATTTTCCGATTCCCCATTCCCCCCCGATTCCCGGAGTTTCACCATGGCAGCCAAAGAAATCCGTTTCTCCGAAGACGCGCGCAGCCGCATGCTGCGCGGTGTCAACGCCCTCGCCAACGCGGTCAAGGCGACCCTCGGCCCGAAGGGCCGCAATGTCGTGCTCGAGAAGAGCTACGGCGCCCCCACCATCACCAAGGACGGCGTGTCGGTCGCCAAGGAAGTCGAGCTCGCCGACAAGTTCGAGAACATGGGCGCGCAGATGGTGAAGGAAGTCGCCAGCAAAACTTCCGACGCCGCCGGCGACGGCACCACCACCGCGACCGTGCTCGCCCAGACGATGATCCGCGAAGGCATGAAGGCGGTCGCCGCCGGCATGAACCCGATGGACCTGAAGCGCGGCATCGACAAGGCGGTCGTCGCTGCAGTCGCCGAGCTCAAGAAGATCTCCAAGCCGTCGTCCGATTCCAAGTCGATCGCGCAGGTCGGCACCATCTCCGCCAACGGCGACGAGAACATCGGCAAGCTGATCAGCGAGGCAATGGACAAGGTCGGCAAGGAAGGCGTGATCACGGTCGAGGACGGTTCCGGCCTCGAGAATGAGCTGGACGTCGTCGAAGGCATGCAGTTCGACCGCGGGTATCTCTCGCCGTACTTCATCAACAACCAGCAGTCGATGCAATGCGAGCTGGAAGAGCCCTACATTCTGCTGCACGACAAGAAGATCTCCAACGTACGCGATCTGCTCCCCGTGCTGGAAGCCGTCGCCAAGTCGGGCAAGCCGCTGCTGATCGTGGCGGAAGAAGTCGAAGGCGAAGCGCTGGCGACCCTGGTGGTCAACACCATCCGCGGCATCGTCAAGGTCTGCGCCGTGAAGGCGCCGGGCTTCGGCGACCGCCGCAAGGCGATGCTGGAAGACATGGCGATCCTCACCGCGGGCACCGTGGTTTCCGAAGAAGTCGGGCTTGCGCTCGAGAAGGCCACCATCAAGGATCTCGGCCGCGCCAAGAAGGTGCAGATCACCAAGGAAAACACCACCCTCATCGACGGTGCCGGCGACACCAAGGCCATCGAAGGCCGCATCAAGCAGATCAAGGCGCAGATCGAGGAAACCACCTCCGACTACGACAAGGAGAAGTTGCAGGAGCGCGTCGCCAAGCTGTCCGGCGGCGTGGCGGTGGTCAAGGTCGGCGCCGCGACCGAAGTCGAGATGAAGGAAAAGAAGGCGCGCGTCGAAGACGCCCTGCACGCGACCCGTGCGGCGGTCGAAGAAGGCGTGGTCGCCGGCGGTGGCGTGGCGCTGGTGCGCGCACTGGCTGCGATCAAGGGGCTCAAGAGCGACAACGAGGACCAGGAGCACGGCATCGTGATCGCCAAGCGCGCGATGGAAGCGCCGCTGCGCGAAATCGTCGCCAACGCCGGCGAGGAGCCATCGGTGGTGCTGAACAAGGTCGCCGAAGGCAAGGGCAACTACGGCTACAACGCCGCCACCGGCGAGTACGGCGACCTGGTCGAGATGGGCATTCTCGATCCGACCAAGGTCACCCGTTCGGCCCTGCAGAACGCGGCCTCGATCGCCGGCCTCATGATCACCACCGAAGCCATGATCGGCGAAGCGCCCAAGAAGGAAGACCACAACCACGGCGGTGGCGGCGGCATGGGCGGCGGCATGGGTGGCATGGGCGGCATGGACTTTTGAGTTGCTCGTTGCGCGAGAGAAACCCCCTCCCTCCGGGAGAGGGTGCCGCGCAGCGGCGGGTGAGGGTCCGGACCCGCGTCGCGCAGCACATTTCAAACCAAGGCCCCGCGAGCAATCGCGGGGCTTTTTTGCGGTCGCATCCCGTGAGACGCGCATGATGCAAAAGAAGCACGGATGGTGGATCGCGTGCCGTCAAGAATGCCATCTGTCGTAGCCGAAATCCTGTGCGAGCCTTCGCAATCGCAGCGGCGCACGCCAAATTGGGTACACTGATCTCCATGGCCGACCGTACGCTCCACTTCAAGCTGGATGACAAAGTCGGCGCGACAGAAGTCACGCCGAGCGCGGTGCCGTTGGCTCTTTTGAAGCAGTTTGCCGAGGACGTGGGCAAGTTCTTGAGCGGGTCGAAGCGGGAGCTGAACCTCTCGGAGTTTCCGGTTGCGATCGTCGAAGGATCCTTGGAAATAGCGACCGGAGAGCTTCCGGAAAATCTTGGAGTGTGGGCCGACCTCGAGCGGCTCGGCCGGGAAGACTCATTGCAGGATATTGACCGCACCCGCGCGGCAGTGGTCAGGCAGTGGCAGGACGCGGCCCGCAACAGGCCCTCACGGCGCTATGCCATTACCGGAGACCACCGCACGGCCGTCGTGGTGTCGTCCGAGTCGGCATTCCGCGATTCCGGCAAGAGTCGCTGGGTCCGCGCAGAACGGTATCTGCGAGGCTCGCTTTTCGAATCGGGCGGAAAGGAATCCCCGAACATCCACTTGCAGCTCGCCGGCAACAAGACCCTCGTGGTCAAGGCAAATCGCGATCAGCTGCGCGACGACAAGGAAAACCGTCTTTACCATCAAGTGCTTGCGCGGGTCGACGTGGAACAGAATCTTGATACCGGCGAGTTGCGCGACGCGCGGCTGATCCGTTTCGAGGATTATCACCCTGCCTTCGATCCCGATGACTTCGCCGCGTTTGTCGAGGAAGGCGGCAAGGCTTGGCACGATGTCGCTGACCCGGTTGAATGGGTCCGCGCACAGCGAGACGGCTGAGCGATGGCTGCAGGCTGTCTGCTCGACACCTCTTTCCTCATCACCCTGTCAGATGCCGGGCGGCCACGCCATCCGGTCGCAAGGCAATATTTCGAATATTGCGTCCAGAGCGACGTGCCGTTGTATCTGCCGACGCTGGTCGCGATGGAGTTCTATCGCAAGCAGACCCTCGACAAGCTCGGCTTGCACGATTTCATCATACTGCCGCTGAACTTTGACGAGGCGGTAAAGGCCGCTGAATTTGCGGAGCAGTGTGAATCACTGCCGAGCACGGTGGCTGCTGAGCGCCCCGCGGTCAAGGTGGATATCGCCCTGCTTGCCCAAGCCCACCTCAACGGCATCGACGTCATCCTCACCGAGGACGAAAAGACGCTGAAGCGCTTTTGTGACATCTTGCGCGAGCGTCAGTTGCTGCGGTGCCATGCCCTGCTGCTTGCCGAAGGGTTCGATCCTGAGCGGCTGGCCGACCCGGCCGCGCCCGGCTTGGTCCTCCCGCAGCCTGATAGCGAGAACGATTGACTGCGTGTAGCCATGTGCGCCAATCGCCGGTAGCCACGGGTCAGGCGAAGCCGGGAAGCAAGGCTGGAAAGCTCGCGAGCGATCGTGAGTTTTTTTCATTGTAGATTCCTTTCCCACGGTGGACGTACGTTTGCTCTTGGCTACGGAGTGTGAAACCCGTAGCCTTGCCAAGTCGCGACCGCGATAGAAACAAGGGGACCCGTCTTCGATGCCTCGCATCTTTGACAACATCCAGGAACACCTGCTTGATACGTTGCGGAGCAGCCTCGAGGTTGCGAGACGCGCCGACTTTTGCGTCGGGTATCTGAATCTTCGTGGCTGGCAAGCGATCGACGATCTTGTCGAGAAGTGGGTTCCGTCGAACGGCGAAGTGTGTCGCGTGTTGGTCGGCATGCAGCGGCCGCGCTACGAAGATGTGCGCGAGCTTTACCGGGCCGCACAAGTCGAGGGTGGCCTCGACAATGCGCAAGCAGCGAGGTTGAAATCACAGTTCGCCGCTCAGCTGCGCGAGCAGATCACCATCGGCATCCCGACCGGAAAGGACGAAGCCGGCTTGCGTCGCTTCGCTGGGCAACTGCGTGCAGGCCAGGTTCTGGTGAAGCTGTTCCTGCCGCACCCGCTCCACGCCAAGCTCTACCTGTTGTTCCGGGAGGACGTCAATAACCCGGTAACGGGCTTCGTCGGAAGCAGCAACTTGACACTGCATGGCCTGTCCAAGCAAGGGGAATTGAACGTCGATGTGCTGGACCATCAAGGCACCCAACGGCTTTCACAGTGGTTTGAAGATCGCTGGAACGAGCGGTGGGCGATAGATGTCTCTGCCGAACTCGCCGACATCATCGAGACCAGTTGGGCACGAGAGGCGTTGATTCCGCCTTACCACATCTACCTGAAGATGGCGTTCCATCTCAGCACCGAAGCGCGCGCCGGGCTCAGCCAGTTCCAGTTGCCGTCGCGGTTCGAGCAAGATCTGTTCGACTTTCAGAAGAGCGCCGTAAAGATTGCCGCGCGGCACCTCGCGCGGCGCGGTGGCGTGTTGATCGGCGACGTGGTCGGCTTGGGCAAGACCATCATGGCGACTGCGCTGGCCAGGGTGTTTGAGGACGGGTTGGGACTGGAGACTCTCATCGTCTGTCCGAAGAATCTTGAATCGATGTGGCAGCACTACCGCACCGAATACGGGTTGCGAGGCAAGGTCATGTCGCTCTCGCAGGTTACTCGCGCGCTTGCCGACACCAAGGCTTATCGTCTTGTGCTGATCGATGAAAGCCACAACCTGCGCAACCGCGAAGGCAAACGCTACAAGGCCATTGCGGATTACATCCGTACGGTCGATGCGCGCGTTATCCTGCTGTCTGCCACGCCCTACAACAAGACCAAGACCGACCTTTCCAGCCAACTTCGCCTGTTTGTGGACGAAAAGGCCAACATCGGCATCCGCCCCGAGCACCACATGCGCAAGCACGGGCTCAGCGAGGCCGAGTTCGAGCGGCGGTGGCAATGCAAGGTCAACTCCATCGTGGCGATGGAAAAGAGCGAAGAGTTCGATGATTGGCGTGAACTGATCCGCCTGTACATGGTGCGGCGCACCCGCAGCTTCATCATCGAACACTATGCAAATTCCGACCAGCACGGTCGTCCTTATATCGAGACCACGGGAGGCGAGCGGCGCTACTTCCCCAAACGTTGTCCGCATTCGCTCGATTTCCCCTGCGACGATCGCAACCCCGGCGATCGCTACGCTCGTTTGTACTCCGATGCGGTGGTGGATGTCATCAACGCCTTGCATGTGCCACGCTACGGACTGGGCAACTACGTGGAACCCAAGCAGGAGCAAACGGCCTCACCCGCAGAACGCAAGTTGGTCGGCAACCTCGGGCGCGCGGGCAAGCGCCTGATGGGGTTTTGTCGCACCAATCTTTTCAAGCGCCTGGAATCGAGCGGCAGTTCGTTCCTGCAATCCATCGAACGCCACATCCTGCGCAATGAAATCTATCTATACGCGCTCGGCAACGGCAAAGATTTGCCGCTTGGGGTCTTGGATTCAGGGGTGCTTGATGCCGACCGGGTAGACGAGGATTTCGAGGGGCTGCACGATGAGCCCGAGGATCTGCTCGATGGTATGGTGGAAGCACCAACTGACATTGAACCATCGTTGACGTACGTGCAGGCAGAGGCCGTATATGCGCAGTACGCCGGCCAGTACAAACGACGCTTCAAATGGATTTCCCCACGGTTCTTCAAACCAATCCTGCGAGAGCATCTGGAGGCAGATACCCAGGCGTTGCGGGAGCTTCTACGGGAATACGGGCCGTGGAGTGCCGATGAAGATCGCAAGCTCGCCACGCTCATCGAACTCGTACGCCAGCAACACGCCGATCGGAAGGTACTGGTCTTCACCCAATTCGCAGACACGGCCCGTTACCTCGCACGCGAACTGCAGCGTGCAGGCGTCAAGCGGATCGAGGCTGCAACCGGCGCCAGCATGGACCCTTATGCGCTGGCATGCCGCTTTTCGCCGCATTCGAACCAACGCAAAGTCAACAAGAGCGACGAGCTGCGGGTACTGGTGTGCACCGACGTGTTGTCGGAAGGCCAGAACCTTCAGGACTGCAACATCGTCGTGAACTACGACCTGCCATGGGCGATCATCCGTCTGATTCAACGCGTCGGCCGCGTCGACCGCATTGGGCAAGGCGCCGATGAAATCCAGTGCTACTCCTTCCTGCCGACGGAAGGGGTGGAACGACTGATCCGCCTGCGCGAGCGCATCCAGCAGCGGTTGAACGAAAATGCCGAGGTGGTCGGCACCGACGAAGCGTTTTTCGAAGACGACGACGTACAGGCCTTGCGCGATCTGTACCACGAAAAGTCCGACGTGCTGGACGACAACGACGACGAGGTCGATCTCGCCAGTTATGCCTGGCAAATCTGGAAAGACGCGACCGGGACCGATACCGAATTGGCGCGGGCTGTCGAGGCGTTGCCGCCTGTGGTTTATTCGGCGCGAAACTTTCGCCCAAACAACGAGAAGTTGGCTGCACTGGGAGCGAAAGCCACGCAGGGTGGAGCACTCGTTTACGTGAAATCACCCGATGACAACGACCATCTCGCATGGATCGGTCAGGATGGAAAGCCGGTGACCGAATCCCAGTTCCTCGTGCTCAAGGCCGCCGAATGCGGGCCGCAAACGCCGGCTGTGCAGCGCGCGGACAACCACCATGAACTCGTCGCGGCGGGGCTTGAGCTGGCGATGCAGCAGGACAAAGGAGTAGGCGGCGGACTTGGGCGCCCCTCCGCGCCGCGCCGCCGTGCCTACGATCGGTTGAAGCACTACGCGAGCGCGCTGGCCGATACCTTGTTCCGGGACCAGGACCTCGAACGCGCCTTGGATGACATGTACCAGCATCCCCTGCTGGAAACGGCGGCCGATCTGCTGAACCGGTTGCTGCGTGGCGGCGTCGCCGATCAGGATTTGGCCGAAGCCGTCAAGACGTTGCGCGAGGAAGGACGGCTGACTTTCAGCGACGATGAAGCCGCGCGGCGCGAGCCGCGCATCGTCTGCTCACTCGGCCTCTTAGGCCCACGGCATGGCTGAGCTCAACCTTGACCTGCTGACCGCGTTCCAATTTGGCAAACTGTTCATCAACGAGCTCGGTTGGGACAGGCCGGTCCAGCAACAACCCTTGGTCATAGAAGTCGGTGACAACACCTTCGAGCTGCATGGCGCCGCACACAAGCGCGGTGTGCAGGTGCTGCAATGCAACCCAAGTCCCGATGGGCGCATCCCGCCCTATGCGGCCCGCCAGAAGATCGAACGCCGGGTCACCCGTGAGGTGCGTGAACATCTGATCGTCTTTGTCGATGCGGGCAGGACCACGCAAATCTGGCAATGGGTGAACCGCCAGCCGAGCGGCCCTGCCCAGTATCGCGAGCTGGTCGTGCAAGCGGGGCAAGCGCCGGAGCTACTGCGCCAGAAACTGGCTGCGCTCAGGTTCACGCTGGACGAAGAGGAACTGCTCACCGTCCTGGGCGTCACCCGGCGCATGGACGACTCGCAGCCACGCGAGCGCGTCACCAAGAGGTTTTATCGGGAGTTCGAGCAGCAACGCAAGGAATTTGCCGAGTTCATCGCCGGCATCCCGCGCGTGGGGCGCGACATGGCCGGGGACCAACTCTGGTACACCGCGGTATTGATCGATCGGTTGATGTTCCTGTGGTTCCTGCAGGGAAAAGGCTTCCTCGATGGTCGACGGCGCTACCTGCGCGAGCGTCTCGATACGCATCTGGAATCCCGCCGGTCACCGTCGTTCTACCGCGATTTCCTCTGCCCGCTGTTCTTCCGCGGCTTTGCCGAACCGCGCGATGACCGCAATCGCGACGCGCTGCGCGCAGAGTTCGGTGACGTGCCGTACCTCAACGGTGGCTTGTTCGCGCAGCACCAACTTGAGCAGCAATACGGACAGGCACTGGACGTCGCCGATGCGGCGTTCGACAAGCTGTTCGCCTTTTTCGACGAATGGGAATGGCATCTCGATGAGCGTCCCATGCGCAGCGGGCGCGAGATCAACCCCGACGTACTCGGCTACATCTTCGAAAAATTCGTCAACCAGAAGCAGATGGGGGCGTACTACACCAAGGAAGACATCACCGAGTACATCGGCAAGAACACCATCATCCCGTGCCTGCTGCAAAAGGTGCGCGCCGAGCACCCGGCAGCGTTCGACGCGCTGGCGTGGCCGCTCCTGCAACAGAGCGGTGATGCCTACATCTATCCGGCCATGGGGAAAGGGGTCGACAAACCCTATCCGGAAGAAATCAAGGCGGGATTGGATACCAACGCGCCCGATCTCATCGAACGACGCAAGCCATGGAACCGTCGCGCCGACGAAGCCGTATCGCTGCCGACTGAAATCTGGCGCGAGGCCATTGCCCGCCACCAGCACACGCGCGAATTGCGCCGACGCATCGAGGACGGCGAAGTGCGCGACATCGGCGACCTGATCACCTGCAATCTCGACATCCGCCAGTTTGCGCAGGACCTGATCGAAAACTGCACGGACCTGACGCTGCTGCGGAGCTTCTGGTTCAACCTTGCGGGCCGCCTGCCGCGCCGAAGCAACGAGAAGTTCCGCCACGGCTTGAGCGTGCTGGACCCGACCTGCGGCTCGGGCGCGTTCCTGTTTGCCGCGTTGAATATCCTGAAACCGCTGTACGACGCGACCCTCCGCACCTTGCAGGCGGTGCGCAGCGACGCGCTGATCGCCGGCGAGCAATCGCGCCCGGAAAAGTGGCAGGAGATCGACAACATCCTGCGGCAATTTTCGGCGGACGGTGGCGAGCGTCAGCAGGATTACGCCGTCACCAAGCACGTCATCGTGCACAACCTCTATGGCGTGGACATCGAGGAACAGGCCACCGAAATCGCCAAGCTTCGGCTGTTCCTGAAGCTGGTGGCGTTGCTTGAACCCGGCGATGCGATCGAACCGCTGCCGGACATCGACTTCAACATCCGCCACGGCAACACCCTGGTCGGGTATGCGAGCGCGGAGGAAACCGAACGCGCGGTGCGTGGTAGTGCCCAAAACACCTCGGGCAATCTGTTTGGAGAGGATCCGTGGCGGCAGATCAAACTGCGCCTGGTCTCCGTGGAACAGGCCTACAACAACTTCCAGATCCAGCAGGTGCAATATCAAGGGCAAATCTCTGCCGCCGACAAACAAGCGCTGACGGAGGCGCTGCGCGAGCTGGAACAGATGTTGAATCGTCACCTGGCGCGCGAGTACGGCGTCGACCCGGACAAACCACGCAACTACGGCAAGTGGGAGTCCACGCACCAGCCGTTCCACTGGTACGTGGATTTCTACCCATTGATGGCAGCCGGCGGCTTTGATGCGGTCATCGGAAATCCTCCATACATCCAGATATCGGAGGTCAAGGAGTACAGCGTCGATGGATACGACTGTGCGCGATGTGGCAATCTTTACGCGGTAATGATCGAACGTTGTGCTGCACTGGTCCACGGCCACGGCCGGACAGGTTTCATCGTCCCCGTTTCTGCCATTTCCACCGATGGTTACCAGGCGCTCCGGTCCGTCTATGCCACCCAGTTGACCCACGTGAGCTGTTTCGATGATCGGCCATCCCGTCTGTTCGACGGACTCGAGCATATTCGGCTGGTCATCATGTTGTCCGGCGCGGCTGCGAGATCCGGTTGGATTACGACCCGGTATCACAAGTGGACGAGTGAAGAACGCGGTACGTTATTTGACCGCTTGTTGTACTTCCCGGCTGCAAGCTCACCTATCGAGGGCGCGATACCCAAAATGGGCAGCACTCTCGAGATCGGCATCCTGAGCAAGCTCGAACGCGCCGGGAGAAAGATTGCGAGTCACCTCGCAAGAAGTGGCTCACACACGATCAGTTACACGAGAAAGATCGGGTATTTTGTGCAAGTGGCGAGCTTCGTCCCGCACATCGTTACGGACACCGGCGTTACGCGCCTGCCGAGCGAACTCAAGACGCTGTCGTTCGCCGATCCCGACGATGCTGGCGCTGCGCTCGCTTCACTCAATAGCTCCCTCTTTTACTGGTTCGTGACCTTGCTCTCGGATTGCAGGAACCTCAACAAGCGAGAGGTCGAAGCATTCCGAATTGCAACGCCTGCGATCAGAGGTCCACTTGCTGCGCGCGTGTGCGTGGCGGTCGATCGCTTGATGGAAGACATGCAAGCGCAATCCGAGACCCGGCGCATGAGATTCAGGCACGACACGCTTACCATCCAATGCCTGATTCCAAAAAAATCATGGCCGGCGATCGAAGTCGTCGACGCCTTGATCGCACAAGCATTTGGGCTGTCCCAAGAGCAGGCCGATTACATTTCGGGCTATGAAGTGAAATATCGACTGGGCCAGGACGACCAAGATGATGACTGAGTTCGGCGCTGCCCAATCCGCATCGTTCATCGCCACCCTGCTGGCCAGGCGTGAAAGCCGCACCCTGGACTTCAAACGCATCAGCGCCAAGCATCCACGGATGATCGAAACGGTTTGCGCGTTCGCCAACGGCGAGGGCGGCGCGCTGGTGATCGGCGTGGGCGATGCCAAGGATATGCAAGCTGGCGCCAAGCCCGAATCGCGTCTGTTCGGGATCGAGGAGAATCCCGAAGCCTTCGATGACTTTCACCGGCAGGTGATGGCAAAGTTCACCCCGCCGATCGACCGGCTGCACTGGCTGCGGCTGCCGTGCACGCTCAACAACGGTCAACCCGGTCATGTCGTGTTACTGCGGGTGGAGAAGAGCGCCACGGTACATTCGATAACCGGGCATGGCACGTGGGCGCGCATGGACGCCAGCAATCGGCAAATGAATGCCAGCGAGATTGCCGAGCTGCACTACCGCCGCGGCACGCGCAGCGCCGCGGCCGAGGCGGTGCCGATATCGCTGGAACTGCTGCAGACCGGGGTATGGGGCCGGTTTGCGGCGGCGCGGGGTTTGACGCGCGGCACGTTTGCCGAGCAGTTGCAGCGCATCGGGCTTGCTCAAATGGCAGGCGCAGAATGCCAACCGTTGCGTGCCGCCGTGCTGCTGTTTGCCGACGAACCCGGCAGCCTGCTGGCGGCGCATGGCAGCCGCGCGGATGTGCGGGTGATGGTGTACGACGGCAAGCAGGCGGTTCCGGGTGCCACCCCCAACCTGCGCAAACCGGCCCGGACCGTGCGCGGGCCATTGATCGACCAGATCGACGCGACGATCAAGTTGGTACTGGACGAATTGGTCCACGGCTTGACGTTGTCGGCCAGTGGGTTCAAGGGCCGCCACGTGTACCCGGAGCGCGTGGTCAAGGAGGCCATCGTCAACGCGGTGATCCATCGTGACTATCGGCTCAACCGCGACATTTTCGTCCGCATCTTCGACGACCGCATCGAGGTCGAGAGCCCTGGCGCGTTTCCCGGCAGCATCACGCCGACGAACATCGGCAGGGCAGGTTCGTTCCCGCGCAATTCGCTGCTGGCGCAGAACCTGCGCGAATTTCCGGTAGCGCCCAACATCGATGCCGGTGAGGGCGTGCCCATGATGTTCGCGGAGATGAAGCAGGCCAACCTGTACCCGCCGCAATATCGACAGAGCGTAGGTGCGGCGGTCGAGACGGTGACCGTCACGCTGCGCAACCTGAGCCGCCCCAGCGCCTGGGACCAGGTCAGCGATTGGGTCGATCAACAAGGGTCAATCGCCAACGCCGACGTGGTACGCATTGCTGAAGTGGATACCCTCAAGGCGTCCAAGATGCTGAAGGGCTGGTGCGATGCCGGCCTGCTGGAGCCGCTGCCCGGTCGTGCCAAGCGCAACATGGCGTACACCAAGCAGGTCCAGGATTCGCAGGACCCGTTGTTTTCTACCACCGAAGATAACAACGCCTGACAGACCGGCAAGTCGTTTGCCGACAGACACTTGGCCGTTTCGTTGTTTACCTTCGACGCAACGCCGTGGAGGTGCAAGCCCGCGCCGTGTGCGTACTCGAACGGTCAGGCCGTCTCTGGCAGGTTGTTATCTAGCGCCATGGAAAACAACCGGCGAAAACTGATAAAGTTATTTTATATCAACAACTTATGAATAGCGTTGTTTTCCATGGTCGCGATTGCTGGCACAGGGATTGGGGTGGCGTCACCTTGGCAGGGCGGGGTGATCCACGCCGGCTGGATGGCGAGTTGACGGCGTTCTTTGCATCACGGCAGTGCCCGGGTCAGGCGATCCGTGCTGCCCTGAAGTGGGCGTTGCACCAAGCCCAAGCGGGCTGCGCGGTGGTCGGCGGATTCCATTCCCCGCTCGAACGGTCGGTACTGGAACTGTTGCTGGAAGCACGCAGCCCGGTGGTTGCGGTGCTGGCGCGAAGCGTCGAATCTGCGCGGCTGCCTGTGGCTTGGCAGGCGGCGATCGGACGGGGCCATTTGGTGGTGGTTTCTGGAACGAGCGACCGCCGTCGGCTGGATCATGATCGTTCGAGCTCCAGAAACGAACTCGTGGCCACCTTGGCCAGTGAGATCGTCGTGGCACACATCAATCCAGTTGGCAGCTTGGCAGCGCAAGTCCGCGAGTGGCGGCGCAGGGGGAACACCGTTGTGGTGTTGCACGGCGACTGCATGTTCAATGGAATGCCGGGGCGCGCCGCTGTCTCGACGGAGTGATCCTCGCAGCCTATGCGGGTGACGCGCCGCCTGCTACGCCGTTCGCCGCATCGTCCCACGCCGCCGCCAGCCGCGCGTCCAGCGTAACCAGTGGAGCGCCGCGCATTAGTGCGAGTTGCAGGTACGCGGCGTCATAGGTGGATAGTGCCCAGCGCCGCGCCAGTGCGGGCAGGTTCGGCCAGTCGGGTTCGAGGTAGTCGATGGTCAGTTGGTCGAGCAGACGGTAGCGCTGGTCGATCGTGTCCGCTTGTTGCGGGTAGCGAAGCAATTTGGTGGTGGCGACGCTGGCCACCTCGTAACGCAGCAGCGTCGGCGCGATCAGCTTGCCGGTGATGCTGGCGACGACGGGCGGGGCTTCCGGCTCGTCGAACAGCGCCGCGGCGATGGCGGAGGCATCGACAACGGTTGCGTCAGCGGCGGCCGGCATCGCGGTCGGCGCGCACGATGGCGGAGGATTCCGATGGCATGCCGCCACCGAGGTCGCGTGCGCGCTGCCACAGGGCGTCGAGGCTGAGTTTGTGCGGGCCATGTGGCGGTGGATCGGGCTTGCGTGCGCCAGCCTTGCGCCGGGGCGTGGCGGGGTCGACAGCGCCGGTGCGATACACGGGGTGTGCAGGCTCGGTCACACCGTGGCGGGTGACATCTGCCGCTTCGCGTTCCAGCATCAACAACAATTCTTGTTGCTGCGAGCGGCGATTGGCGGCCGCGCGACGGCGCAGGCCTTCGGCCAGTCGCTCGGGTACGTGCTTGATGGTCAGGGTGACGGGCATGGCAATCGCAATCCAATGTCAATGGATGCATTATGCATCCATTACGGATTCTCGACAAGCACCGTTTGAAATGCGCGGCCACTGGCACCGGTGGCGCGCCGCTATCCTCGCGCGATGATCGCGATCCTGAAATCCTTCGCACGGGTGATTTTCATGCCGGTGCATCTCAAACGTACCGTGCTGATCGCGTTGGCGGTCGGCACGTGGTTGAATCTGTTCAACCACGGTGACGAACTCATCCGCGGCGTGATGAGCGCGCACCTCGCCGGCAAGCTGGTGTTGAATTACCTGACGCCTTTCATCGTTTCCAACATCGGCCTGCTGGCGCACCGGACGTCCTGATCGATGAATTCCTTGCCGGTGGCACGCTGGCAAACATGAACAGCGCGCTGCACCTGCACGACAATTCGGCCCGACCGGCTCCTCTGGCCGAGCACGCGCGTGTGCGCCTACGCGAGCACTTGCCTGAGTATCACCTGGGCGCCGGCGCGACGGGCACGGTCGTTCACGTGTACCACACGCGGAAAGGCCTTGAAGTGGAGTTCGGTGCAAAGGGCAAGACGCCGAAGGTCGTGACGCTCACCCGCGACGCGGTTCGCGAATCGTAAAAAATCTGTCCTCGCGCGTTCGCTTCTTCGCCTCGAAAGTTTCTACCGCCCATGCGCCTATGCCGTGCCGCTCGACGCGTGCCTGAGATCGGCGAGCAGCAGATCCAGGAGGCTTTCCTCGTGGATCGCGATGCCGGCTTTTTGCATCTTCGGACCCAGTGCCGCGTCCCAGCTCGCGACAGCGGGCGGACCTTGCAAGGTGGGGCCGGCGGTCGGCTGGTAATCGGAGGCGCCGAAGTGCCACGGCACGACGCGGTAGCGACCGAACAACACGTTGGCGATGCGCAGGCCGCCCCAGTCGAAGTCGCCGTGGTAATGGAATTCGGCATCGCGCGCGGCCAGTTGATCCAGCAGGGTTCGCGGCGCAGCGGAAAGCTGTCCGTCGAGGCTCACCATGGACGGGCAGCGCGCACCCAGGGTGTCGGCGGCGGCCGCAAGGATCGCGGGGTTTTCGCAGACGAATACGCATTGCCCGGGGCGCCATGCGGGCGTGCAGCGCGTGAGGACGCGCAGCGACAGGTGCACGGGCTCGCCGGCTGCGGCGGCAGTCTGGACGAGCCGCGCCGCGACATCGGCGCCGGCCACGGCAAGATTCAGCACGGCCACGGGCTTCGCCAGTTCGTTGACGAGCACGCCTTGGGCGGCCCACAACTCGCGCACGCGTG